>JANRMC010000313.1:0-19109 GCA_033761915.1 Flavihumibacter sp. | reverse complement strand
CCGTATCGTTCTTCATAAGCATCAATAAAACCATCAATTTCTTTGGCCATACCCAGTATAACACCACTTAAAATATTGGTGCGGGTATCATAGCCAATAAGCGGAAAATTCCAGTCTTCTTTAATCAATGGTAATTTGGCTGTAAAGGTTTGCAGGGTTTTAAAACGCATATCCATGCCCGGAGAAATGCCGCCCCCTAAAAACTCATGATATTTATTTAAAAAATTGTAGGTAATACAGGTGCCCAGCGCAATAATTAAATTGTTTTTGCCCGGTGCCAGCTGTACAGCTGCTGCGCATAAAGCTAAACGGTCTGCACCAATAGTTTCTGGCTTGCCCACCGGTGTGGTAAAAGGCAACTGTGTGTGGTGGTTAAGCAAATGAAACTTAGTCCGCTGTTGCAGTAATGGTTCTATTGCGGGGTTATGGTTAATAACCGATGATAGAATGCTTTTTTGCGGCTGGTATTGCTGTAATAAAGCTTCAACAGCCGCTAATTCATCAGTGGGCAACACAGCAGCAGCCACCTGTTGCTGGTTTTCAAACACCGCATATTTAAGGCGGGTGTTGCCAAAGTCAAAACAAAGCGTTTTAATAGCTGCCATTACTGGTTTTGTAAGGCGCAAATGTAGTTGTATTCGGCTACACTTTCAAAGAAATGGCAGCGTGTTATTGCTCGTTCAATGCCTTCCAAAGCAGGTCTTTTAAAGGCATTAATCCCTGTTGTGTTACAGAAGAAATAAAAATATGCGGAATGCTGTTTGGCAATTCTTTTTCAATGGCCGCCTTTAATTCATCATCCAGCATATCGCTTTTGCTAATGGCAATAATAAACTGTTTGTGCAGCAACTCTTCATTGTATTCTTTTAGTTCATTAACCAGTATATCAAACTCTTTACGATGGTCTGCGCTGTCTGCAGGAATCAGAAACAATAGTACCGGGTTGCGCTCAATATGCCTTAAAAAGCGATGACCCAGGCCCTTACCTTCGGCGGCTCCTTCAATAATACCCGGCAAATCGGCAATACAAAAGCTGGTATTATTGCGGTATTCTACCATACCCAACTGAGGCGTTAAGGTGGTAAAAGCATAGTCGGCAATTTTAGGTTTGGCAGCCGTAATGGTAGAAAGCAGGGTAGATTTACCGGCATTGGGAAAACCCACTAGACCCACATCGGCAAGCACTTTCAATTCTATAATTTTCCAGGCCTCAACACCGGGCTCACCAGGTTGCGCATAATCGGGCGCCTGGTTGGTGGCTGTGGCAAAATTAGCATTGCCCAACCCGCCGCGGCCGCCACGCATTAATATAAACTCCTGCCCGTCTTCTAAAATTTCCACTTCAAGGTTTTGTGTTTCCTCATCACGGGCAACAGTACCCAGGGGCACTTCTATAATAATATCTTTACCGCTTTTGCCCGAGCTGTTGTTTTTACTGCCGTTTTCGCCATTTTCGGCTAATACGTTTTTAAAATAGCGCAGGTGCAGCAGCGTCCACAAGTTTTTATTACCCCGCAAAATAATATGGCCCCCACGGCCCCCATCTCCCCCATCCGGACCCGCTTTTGGATTAAACTTGGTGCGCATAAAATGCTTACTGCCGGCGCCACCATGCCCACTCTTACAAAAAACGCGGATATAATCTATAAAGTTGGTCTTCTCCATGCCGCAAATATATTTATTATGTAGCCAGCAGCCGTAATTCTATTTGGCAGCCGTTGCGTCGCACACTTGTACTAAAGTATGTCCATGGTCAATAGTCCATACTAATACCATTTACTATACGCTATAGCCCATTAGCCTGATACCGTAAAACTGTGCGACGCAACGATGCTTAACCGGAGTTACAAAAGCCGGTAACAAAAAATATAAAACATACCACTATTGCGTTATTGGCAGCCGGCCTTTTTTTAATGTACATTCATACCAGAAACCAATTAACCATGAACCAACCTGCAAACCTTTTTCAGAAAATTTGGCAACAATTAATGCGTGCCGATACATACCGCAACCTGGCCAAAGCCGCCTGGTTGTTTTTTCCTTCTGTGTTGTTTTTGCTGCTTACCTATGTGGCATTCTGGAAAATAAACCAGGGCCGGGATTTGCTCTTGTTTACCATGGAAAAATATGCAGCCTATATTTTTTTTATACTGGCCCAATTGTTTTGGGGTTATTTAATATGGTACAGCAGCCGCCTGGTAGCTAAAGCAAAGTATTGGGAAGAGCCGGCTTATTTTATTAATAAACTGCGCATTCACCTGCCGCGGTTTTTAGGCTTTACTGCTTACAGCATAATTATTTTGGCTTTGCTGCAGGTAAATGATGTTTTAAAAAGCAATATTGCACATGTGCTGCTGCTGTTAACACCCTTGTATTATGTTTTAATACATCAATGCTGGAAATACCTATTGGATAAAAAAGCCTGGCATCTTTACCGCGTGATGCTGATTACTGGCGCACTGCTGTTACTTATTATTATTGCTGTTTTAATAACACATACTCCGGCAGCTCTTATTATTCTATTTAGTGCGGTGCAAATTAGTTTTGTGCTTTTTGTAATTGGCCGCCGCAGGGTAATAGAATTAAAACAAGCCACCACCACACCGGCACAAGAGCAAAAAAAAGAAGAACGCGAAAATGCCAGCGGCATAAAACTGTTGCTAAAAAAAATGCGCCGTTTGTTTTTTGACCGGGAAGACCGTGCCTATTTTATTGCCTTTAATAGTATTAGTGTATTGGCATTGCTGGTTTATGTGTTTGGTTTAAACAGTGTTTTATTTTCTGTAAAAATGGGTTCTGTACCCGTAGTGCTAACCGCATTTGGTTTAATAGTGGGCTTTATTAATTTTATATCAACAGCTTCTGTTTTTGCACGTTTTAATTTTCATATTGTAATAATAGTTTTTGGCTTTGTAGCAGGATTGTTTAAGGAACAATACTATGTACAACTACCTAAAAAAGCAGATGCTGCTGTAGCGTTTAACCAGCGGCAGGATTTAAAGGAGTATTTTGAAAACTGGATTAAGCAACGGCAGGATAAAATAGCAGCCTTTAATAAAGCCGGCAAAAAATACCCGGTGTTTGCTGTGCTGGCTAATGGGGGTGCTTCACGTTCGGGCTATTGGGTGGCATCTGTATTAGGGCAATTAGAAGATGATGCCAGTACCAATTTTTCAGATCACCTGGTTTGTTTGTCTGGCGCATCTGGCGGCAGCGTGGGCAATGCCACTTATTTTTCTTTGCTAATGAATAAAGCCACCCTGCCTGTAAAGGGCGATAGTAGTTACCGGTCCGCATCGCAACAATACCTGCAGTCAGATTTTTTGGCGCATACACTTACTTATATGCTGGGCCCCGATTTTTTCCGGCATATAGTGCCCTTCTTTAATGTTGCCAACCGCGAGGATGCGTTGGTTTCTTCTATTGAAAAAGCCAGCGGAGACACTGCCTTTCTTTATAAAAAAATGGATACCAGCTTTACTGCCTTTATGAGCCGTAGCGGAAACGCCAATTATAACCTGCCCATACTATTTGTAAATACCACCCGCATGCAGGATGGACGCCCTGCGCTGATCAGTAACATTAAAATAGATGCTCAAAACTTTAATGAGCGGGTAGATGTGTTGGATCTTTTATTAGAACCCAAAGACATGAAGCTGAGCACAGCTGTGGTGCTGGGCGCCAGCTTTCCGTATGTTAGTCCGGCAGGAAGAATAGATGCCCGCCGCAGAAACAAACCCAAGGATCCGCGCCTGGCAAATGATAGTATACAAGAACACTATTTTGTAGATGGCGGTTATTTTGATAACTCTGGCGCCGGTGCAGTAAATGAAATGATGATTGCTTTTAAAAAATGGGTGAGCGATAGTACCAACCGCTTTTTTGCGGCGTATAAAAATGCTTTTGATTTTACGGTGGTACATATTTTAAACGATCCTATTGGCGGGCCTATATTAAACCCTGTTAATCCGCTGGTGAACGACTTAGCCACACCGCTAAAAACCTTGTATGGTTCTTATGGCACGCAAACCTATGTAAACGATGGCCGGCTGGTTAATTTTATGAAAGACTGGTATGGAGATGGCAACCACTATATAAAAGTGAATTTGTATAAAGATGGAGACCCTGGCAATAAATATTCTATGAACTGGGTAATCTCTCAACCTGTTTTGCTGGCAATGCGTCAACGGCTGCAAGATGCAGAAACCAAACAAAAGCTAAACACTATTTTAAACCGCATGAAATGAGCCATAAAAATTTTCGAGCAACTTTTTACCAAAAGCGATGAGAATTTTTATGGCGAATAACATGTGACAAATTACAAAAGTTAAAAATTAACACATGAAATAGTTTTTGGTAACCAACAGCGGTTTATTGGGCAGCAATGGTTGCGTCGCACACTTCAACGACATAAAATAAAAAAAAAGCTGGCTGTAACGAAGCCAGCTTTTTTACAATTGAACTATTCATTAAATCAAATTAAGCACCGGTTTGTTCTGTACAATCTTTTCTATTTTCTCCATAATGTCTGCAGTTAATAAAGGCAAAACATCCAGAGCTTTAAAATTTTCATACAACTGTTCTTTTTTGGTGGCCCCTAATATTGCTGTGGTGGTGTTGGGGTTTTTAATAGTCCATGCAATGGCCAATGCGGCCATAGAAACTCCCAGCTTATCGGCCAGTGTCAATAATTTTTTCAGCTTCTTGTTTTTATCTTCCTGCACCCAACGTTCTTTTAACCAATCAAAACCCGGTATAGCCAGGCGGCTGCCTTCGGGTATTTTATTATCTAAATATTTACCGGTTAAAAAGCCAGCGCCTAAGGGGCTCCAGATAGTGGTGCCCATACCCACATTTTGAAATACAGGTAAATAATCCTGCTCCATTTTAAAGCGTTCAAATAAATTATACTGCGGCTGTTCTACCACGGGTGCAATTAAATGATGCTGGTTAGCTACGCGGTGTGCTTCCATAATTTCTGCACCGCTCCACATGCTGGTGCCCCAGTATAAAACTTTGCCTTGTTGTATTAAGTTGTGCATGGTCCACACCACTTCTTCAATAGGCACATTGGTATCGGGCCGGTGACAGAAAAATAAATCCAGGTAATTGGTTTGTAAACGTTCTAATGCTTCATGGCAGGCTTCAGTTAAATGCTTGCGGCTTAAGCCGGTTTGGTTGGGTTTATTTTGTTTACCACGCCAGCCAAAAAATGCTTTTGAAGAAAGTGTGTAGGAGCTGCGCTCCCAATTTTTTTTCTTCAGCACACGGCCCATCATTTTTTCGCTTTCGCCCAATGCATACACTTCTGCATTGTCAAAAAAATTAATGCCGTTATCGTAGGCAATGCCCATTAATTCATCAGCAACACTATCATCTATTTGTTTGTGAAAACTTACCCAGCTGCCAAAAGAAAGAAGGCTTAGCTGCAGCCCCGATTTTCCTAAACGACGGTATTCCATTGTATATGTTTTAGTAGTTAACGGTTTTGTTATATAGTTTGTTTATTGGTACTGGTTGCTTAAGGCGTTGCAGCACAAGTGTGCGACGCAAGAATGTTGCTATTGGCACTACAGCTGGTAAAAAAATTTTATTTATTTATCTGGTAAGACGGTAAATGAATAAGGCAGCTCTTTTAATAAGCAGTGGGTATTCTTTAAGATGAATGGTTTCTCCGGGTGCATGTGCGCCGCGGCCAGAAGCTCCCAATCCATCCAGACAGGCAACGTATTCTGCTATATAAGAAATATCTCCTGCACCTCTTGAGCCGGGGTTACCTGCTTTTACTTCTTCTAAACCCATTGCTTTACTGATGGCACTTAGTTGCTGCACTAAACTGTCATTGGCAGGCTTAGGAGACATGGCCGGTATGCCATCTGAAAAGCGGATGGAGGCATTGGTGCCATTTAAATTATTGCTGCTTACTATGGCCTTCATTTTTTGCCGGGCATTTTCTTTCTGCGTTTCAGAAATAAAACGCAGGTCTCCGTTTACTACTGTTTTAGGAGAAATAATATTGGTTTTGCCCTGTATGGTGGCTTGTTGCTGCTCAGCTTTATAATTTACTTCTGCACCGCCTGCAAACAAACCGGGGTTAAAAGTTAAAAACTCTTCGTTGCCCAATTGTAGCCTGAACTCATTTACAATACGCACCGCTTCATAAATAGCACCATAACCACCATTAGCAAATACGCCGGAAGAATGGCCTTGCTTGCCCTCCACTTCCAGCACCCAGCCGCTGGCGCCACGGCGGCCTGTAGCAACGGTGGATAAACCCACTGCGGTTTCAAAGCCCAGTGCAATATCTGCCTGCCTGGCTCTTTCAATAAAATCTCCGCGGGTAACCTGCCGTGGGTGACCGGCATTTTCTTCATCGCCGGTAAAATAAACGGTAATACTAACGTCTTTCAACAGCCCAAGACTGTGCAGTGCTTTTAATGCTGCAATTACCATAACATCGCCACCTTTCATATCGTTCAGCCCTTGGCCCGTTGCCGTGCTGTCGTTTAAAACCCGGTATGGGTTGGGTGGCATATCGGGTTCAAAAACGGTATCTAAATGACCAATAATAAATAAACGCTTTCCTTTGTTGCCTTTGCGGGTAGCCACCAGGTGGCCGGCACGCTTCACGCTATCGGGCATAGCAATCCACTCGCAGGTAAACCCCATAGCTTCAAACTCTTTTTGGTATAGCGCACCTACTTTTTTAACACCCGCAACATTCATGGTGCCGCTGTTAATATTTACAGATTCTATCAGCAGCTGTTGTGTGCTAACCATGGTGGCATCAATGGCGGCTGCAATTTTTTGTTCCGTTTTGTTTAAGCTAGTTTGTGCCTGCACAAAAAAAGTGCAGCAGGCTGTGGTGCAACAAAGCACCCATTTTCTCATTAACATAGCAGTGGTTTAAAGCAGTAAGTTAATAAAATATGGGTAACCGGCAGCGGTTCATTGGGCAGCATTGTTGCGTCGCACAGTTCAACTAAGGTGTAAGGCGTGAGGCATATGGTTTAAGGCCTTGCACCCTAAGCGTTACCGTTGCTACCCATTCTTCAGTACAAGTGTACAACGCAACGGTATTCTATAGATTCCTAATGTTTGGTACCAATCCCGTCACTATGAAAAATTATGACTTTGCTTTATATGCAGCCACCCGCTGGCGCAGGTTAAGGCGAATGTTTTGGTAGAACAAATTAATATCGCCCACATGAAAGTTTTTCATGCGTATTAAAAAAGCACCGCTGATGTGTAATTTATCTAACCACAATACACCATTGCTGATGCGGGCACCCACTACATTTTTAGAAAGCTTATTAAAGTCTTTTAATACGGCACCATCGTTTTGTTTATAAGAAACCCAAGCACTGTCTGCTGTCCAGCTTAACGGATTAATTACCCAGGCACTGTTGTTTTCTCTAATAACATAGTCGGGGTAATAACCTTCTTTAAAACTGCGCCAGCCAATAACACAACCGGTTGCTGTGGCATTGTTACAAAGAGGTAACTGTTTAAAATAGGTATTGGGTATATACATGCCAATAACATATGCAGCTACCAGCTTTTGTTGCAGTGGCTGGTTTTCAAACAGCTCTTTTAGTAAGCGATGTGTGTGGGTGCTGCCCTGGCTGTGAGATGCAATAATAATGGGTTTGCCATTATTGTAATGCTGTAAGTAATATTCAAAAGCAGTTTTAATATCCTGATAAGCCAATTCAAAAGCCTGTAAAGCCCTTGCGGTATCAGTAACAAAATAACTTTTTAAATGTGCCTGCCGGTAACGCGGGGCATATACATTAAACTCATTAAATGCGCTTGCCTGGTAAAGAATGCTGCCATAATCTGTTTTAGCATTAATGGCCGCGTCGTTTAAATCGGCATTCCAGCGTTCTTCCTCTTTATCGGTAAGCGTGGTGGGGTGTACAAAAAAAACGTCAACAGTAGTATCTTTAAAATAATCATTAACCAGAGGGGCCGGTATGCTATCTGCCAGGTCTTTTTGCTGTGGAAGCGCTGCCCAAAATTGCGGATTGCTGTAGTCTGGTGCAGTAGCAGCGGAAGTGTTTTTATAGTTAGATATATATTTTGTATAGGAGGGGGAACAGCCCATAATAATACAGGTCCATAAAAAGCAAGGATAGAGTTTCTGCAAAACACGCATAGTTGGCGGCTGTTAAAGAAATGAAAGTATAAAATAAACTGCGATACGCAACAGCGGCTAAAAAAGTTTGCTGTTAAATATTTTATTATTTTTACAGGCTTATTTTTTTACAAAATAAAAACAGTTGTTATGTCAATACCAGTAGTAAACCTGGCCGACTTTTTAAGCGGCGATCCGCAATTGAAGCAAAAATTTGTAAATGATTTAGGTAAAGCATATGAAGATGTGGGTTTTGTTGCCGTAAAAAACCACGGTATACCCGATGAACTGATTGCGGATTTGTACAAATACGTACAGCAGTTTTTTTCTATGACATTGGCTGAAAAGAAAAAATATGAAGTGCCCGGTTTGGCCGGCCAGCGGGGCTATACCAGCTTTGGTAAAGAACATGCCAAGGGCAGCGATGCACCCGATTTAAAAGAGTTTTACCAGCATGGGCAGGAAGTGCAGGGAGACGATGCCATAAAAAAAGAATATCCAGATAATGTAAGCATTAACGAAGTGGCAGCATTTACACCCACTATGAACAATGCATACCGGGCCTTTGAAAAATCGGGCAAGGCATTGTTACAGGCCATAGCCATTTACCTGGGTTTAGATGAACAGTATTTTGATAAGCATATCTATAATGGTAATTCTATTTTAAGAGCCATACACTACCCACCCATTACCAGCGAGCCTAAAAGCGCTATTCGTGCAGAACAGCATGAAGACATTAACCTCATTACTTTGTTAGTAGGCGCTTCTGCAGATGGTTTACAAATATTAACCAAACAAAATGAGTGGGTGGGTGTAACCTCTTTACCAGAACAGATTGTGGTAAATGTGGGCGATATGCTGCAGCGTTTAACCAATAACAAATTAAAGTCAACCACGCACCGCGTAGTAAACCCGCCCAGAAATATGTGGCATACATCCCGCTTCTCCATTCCTTTTTTCCTGCACCCGCGCAGTGAAATGAGTTTGGCCTGCCTGGAAAGCTGTATTGACAGCAGCAACCCAAAAGCGTACGACGATGCTACTGCCGGAGAATATTTAGACGAACGTTTAAGAGAAATAGGATTGAAGAAATAGTAGTTATATAACCAGCGGTTGTTTTTTCATGGCAACACCGTTGCGTCGCACCCTTCAACCGCAACAAATTATTCAACAAAAAAGCGTTCTGTAAAAAGAACGCTTTTTATATTTCGCAGTTGCTGTAATTTTTATTGTATGGTCCATGTTTCGTTACCGCGCAATAATTTATCTAAGTTGCCATTCCCTTTTGTTGCAATCACTTCTTCAATCTGCAAAGCCATCATATCTTCATAACAAGCTCTTTCAGTTTGGTAAAACACACCAAAGGGTCTTGGTAAGTGGCCTTCTGCGGCGGGGTTATCAAACAAGCGGGTTAAAATTTGCGCTTTATAAAAATCACGTTCATCGTGTATCCACAAATCATCTTTGCTGGCACCATTCTCCAAATCTACCACCACGGGTTTAAAGCCATCTAATTTAATACCCTTGTTTTGCTGTGCACCAAAAACCAACGGTTTGCCCTGTTCCAAAAACAATGTTTCTAAAGGCTTGGTACTTTTTTCTGTAAAAATTTCAAAAGCCCCATCGTTAAAAATGTTACAGTTCTGATAGATTTCTGTAAAAGAAGCACCCCTGTGTTTATTGCTTCTTATAAGCATTTCCTGTAAATGTTTAGGGTCTCTATCCATAGTGCGGGCAATAAAAGTAGCATCTGCACCCAAGGCTAAAGCCAAAGGATTAAACGGATGATCGATACTGCCAAAGGGAGTTGATTTGGTTACTTTCTGCTCTTCAGATGTTGGTGAGTATTGGCCCTTGGTTAAACCATAAATCTGGTTATTAAACAACATAATGTTTACATCAAAATTGCGGCGCAGCAAATGAATGGTATGGTTACCACCAATACTTAAACCATCCCCATCGCCGGTAACTATCCAAATACTTAAATCGGGCCGGGCCGCTTTTAAACCACTGGCAATGGCGGTAGCACGGCCATGAATAGAGTGCATGCCATAGGTGTTCATATAATATGGAAAACGGCTGCTGCAACCAATGCCTGAAATAATTACAATGTTTTCTTTAGGTATGCCCAGTGTTGGCATAACCTTTTGGGTTTGCGCTAAAATAGAATAGTCTCCGCAACCGGGGCACCAGCGTACTTCCTGGTCGGTTGAAAAGTCTTTAGCGGTTAATGCGGGCTGGGTGAGCGTATCGTTTGCCATTAATTATAATTAAACGTTGAGGTTGCAAATTTCCTGAATAATTAGCAATTAATTGGTATAAAATTTATCATCCTTTGGTCAATTCTTCCCAGTACTCTGCAGCGCGGCGGGTATGTGGTATTACTATGGTGCCGCCTACAATATTGGCAACGGCAAAAATTTCATACACTTCATCTGTGGTTAACTGCTGTTCGTAACACTTGCCTAAATGATACTTAATGCAATCATCGCAGCGCAATACCATACTGGCTACAAGGCCCAGCATTTCTTTTGTTTTGGTAGAAAGGGCGCCGTCTGCATAGGTATTGGTATCTAAGTTCCACAGGCGTTTTATTACCAGATTGTCTTTACTTAAAATTACTTCGTTCATTTTAGTGCGGTACTCGTTAAACTCGTTTACCAGTTGGCTCATAATTATTGCTTTTGTAGTGTTTCAAAGTTAACAACTATACTTATTGCTTTGTTGCCATAGGTATTGCTGTTGAAAGGATTGCGACGCAACGGTGCTGCCATGAAAAACAAATGCTGGTAACAAAAAAGCGGGCCTTTTGAGGGACCCGCTTTATGAATTATTTTATATAATGTTTTTACAAACCGCTGAGGGTAATGCCTACAGAAACGGGGTGCACATCGGGGCCCAAACCATCTCTGATATGAGTGGTTACCTGGTATTGACCAAAAACGCTGATGTTGCCGTAACCAAAACGGCCGCTTAAGCAAAAACGGGTGCTGTTAAAGTAGCGTTTATTGCGTAGTTTTTCTACATATGGGTTTACATCTTGACCGGCGCTGTTTTGCAGGTTTTTACCTTTTGTGTAAGTAGATAGCATGGTGCCTACTTTTATGCCCACGGCTCCTTTCCAGCTTTTATTACTGTTTTCCGGGTTGGCGGTAAAGCGTAATTCAACCGGTGCTTCTGCGTAAACAGAAGATAACTTGTATTTTTTAAAGTGGTTAGTATCCG
The DNA here is from genome assembly GCA_033761915.1 of Flavihumibacter sp. Lineage (GTDB taxonomy): Bacteria > Bacteroidota > Bacteroidia > Chitinophagales > Chitinophagaceae > JACMLD01. The sequence goes on along the minus strand of JANRMC010000313.1, from coordinate 7,747 downwards.
AAACATTTTTAAAGTTCAGGTTATTGGTAAGGCCATTAATGTCTACAGAGGTTTTGTCAAAGAAAATATGACTGCTGCCTATGCCGGCACCAATACCAATGCTCCAACGGGGGTCTGTTTTAAAAGGAAAATCGAAGAGGAAATAAACATTGAGGCTTCTGGAAAGGCCTTTGGTTTTAATGCTGTCTGGCTTATTAGCCCAGAAATCGTACCCCATTTGAATCATAAAATGGTCGTTTGGGCGATTGCTTAAACTAACCTTACTCCAATCTTTTTTTACTTTTCCTGTTGCTGCAGGGGTCTGGCCCTGGCTGTTTAAAGCCAGCGATACAATAGCAACTAAAACGAGAAATTTTTTCATAAATCAGTTGTAATCAGCAAATGTATTTTTTTGTGCGGTTAATGAAAGGTTAAACCGCGGCATTAAAAAAGCCCATAGTACAAACCATGGGCTTTTCTTTGAGTGGACCCTGCTGGGATCGAACCAGCGACCCTCTGATTATGAGTCAGATGCTCTAACCGTCTGAGCTAAGGGTCCGTGTGTTAAAGAGCGTTTTTGCTTTAAAGCCCGGCAAAAATAGAAAAAAATTCAGGCAATAGTCAATAAAAATTTAAGTTGCCGCATTATTTATAAAACAGCTGCATATGAATGGTATTAAGAACCTGATTTTTGATTTAGGCGGTGTTATTTTAAACATAGATTTTGCCCTTACAGAACAGGCTTTTGAAAAATTGGGTTTATCAGGATTCAGCCAATACATGACCCGCTTTCACATCACTTCCTTTTTTAAGGAGTATGAAGTTGGGCGGATAAGTGATGCTGAATTTATACAAGAGCTGAGAGATTTGTTGCCGCAACCAGTTTCAGACGAGGCCATAATTACTGCCTGGAATGCTTTGTTGCTTGATTTTCCGGCCGAGCGTATAGAGTTGTTGCTAAATTTAAAAAACCACTATCGCCTTTTTTTACTTAGTAATACCAATTCTTTACATTTTCAGGCTTTTCAGCAGCAATTACATGCCCAAACAGGTTTTTTGATGGAAGATTTGTTTGAGAAAACCTATTATTCTCATGCGTGCCATCTGCGTAAGCCAGATGCGGCTATTTATGAGTTAGTGATAAAAGAAAATAACTTGCTGCCGGCAGAAACCCTGTTTATGGATGATACCGAAACTAATTTCAGCGGTGCCCAAGAAGTGGGCTTACAGGTAATACATATAAAACCCGGGCAAAGCATTATGGAGCTGCCATTTATAAAAGGCTAATTATTTTACCTCCTCAAAATCTATATAATCACCGGGGGTAGGTTTGCCTGAAGCAGGGGCAGGCTTTGGGGTTTGGTTGGTATAACCCTGGTTTTGCATTTCCTGCTCCATCCGCTCTTTCATGTTCTTAAACTGTCCACGAATATGACGGGTGGTTTTATAAACCGGGATAACCACATTAAAAACCAGCCTGTATAAAATATAAAGGCCTAAACCAATAAAAATATACTTAAGTATCATAGTAAGATTAAAGGTACTGTATCTGCATCAGCCGCGGCTGTTAATGTTTATTTAACGGTGAATTTGGATGATATAGTGCTATTGCCTTACATTTGCTGAGGAAAAGATACAAAAGAAGGGAACGGACACCGTTCCCTTCTGCTTTATAGCATGGTGAACGAAACTCAAATACAGGCATTAACCGGGTTTGTTGAAGCTATTTTAAGCCCAACCCCCGAATTTTTTTTGGTAGAAATTAAAATTAAACCAACTAATAACATTAAGGTTGTTTTAGATGGTGATAAAGGCGTACCCATTAGTAAGTGTGTGGATGTAAACCGGGCTTTGTATAAACAAATTGAGGAAACCGGGGTTTTTCCGGCAGATGATTTTGCGTTGGAAGTATCTTCTCCGGGTATTGATGAACCTCTGAAACTATACCGGCAGTATGTAAAAAACACCGGACGTTTTGCCGCTATTACATTAAATGATGCAACAGTGGCAGAAGGAAAAATTGTAGCAGTAAATGAAGATGGATTGGTATTAGAAGAAACAAAAGGAAAAGGCAAAAAGAAAGAAACCGTGCAGAACACCTATTTGTTTGACAGTATAAAATCAACCAAAATACAAATTAAATTTTAGCCTTTGGTACTGTAGTGGTACCAAAGAAACACCAGAAATTAAAAAGAAGTGTTATGGCAAGTATTAACCTGATCGAAGCTTTCCAGGAGTTTAAGGATGCGGAAAATATAGACCGCCCCACGATGATGAAAGTTGTGGAAGATGTTTTTAAAACGCTGCTTAGAAAAAAATATGGCAGCGATGAAAACTTTGATGTGATTGTAAACGCAGAAAAAGGCGACCTTGAAATTATACGCCGCCGTATGATTGTAAATGATGGTGAAGTAAACGATCCGCTGGCTGAAATAGGCTATAGTGATGCCGCTAAAATTGAACCCGACTTTGAAGTGGGAGAAGAATTGTATGAAGAAGTAGATATTTATTCGTTTGGGCGCAGGGCCATATTAGCCGCCAAACAAACACTGGCCAGCCGCATAAACGACTTAAAGAAAAACGTACTGGTAAAAAAATACAACGACCGCGTAGGCGATATTGTAAGCGCCGAAGTATACCAGGTTTGGAAAAAAGAAATTTTATTGCTGGATGAAGAAGGTAACGAACTAATACTGCCCAAAAGCGAACAAATACCACAAGATTATTTTAAAAAAGGAGAAAACATAAGAGCCGTGGTACGCCGGGTTGATTTAAAAAATAACACACCCGTAATTATTCTTTCACGCACCAGCCCCGAGTTTTTAGCTAAGTTGCTTGAAATAGAAGTGCCAGAAATTTTTGATGGCCTTATTGTAATAAAGAAAATAGTAAGAGAACCCGGCGAGAGAGCCAAAGTAGCCGTAGAATCTTATGACGACAGAATTGACCCAGTAGGTGCCTGCGTGGGTATGAAGGGTAGCCGCATACACGGCATTGTAAGAGAGTTAAAGAACGAAAACATAGATGTTATTAACTGGACCAGCAATACACAGCTGCTAATACAACGGGCCTTAACCCCCGCCAAAATTACCAGCATGAATATGGATACAGAAAACAGCCATGTGGATGTTTACCTGAAACCCGACCAGGTTTCTTTGGCCATTGGCCGTAAAGGCGTAAACATTAAACTGGCGCAAGAACTTACAGGGTATAGTATTGATGTGTTTAGAGACAATGAAGGAGAAACCGAAGAATTTGATATTGACCTGGATGAGTTTAGCGATGAAATTGAAACCTGGATTTTAGATGAACTGAAAAGAATTGGTTGCGATACCGGCCGCAGCGTATTGGAATTAACAGCAGAAGAGCTGGAGCGCAGAACCGATTTGGAAAAAGAAACCATAGCAGAGTTAAGAAAAGTGCTGGAAGCAGAGTTTCAAAAAGGATAATAGTTAACTAAGCAGTAGAACAGAAATAAAGCATTGTTGCGACGCTCCGTTCAACATTTTATGGTTACGGAGCAGCAATAGCTGCGCTAAAATTGTCGAGTGAAGCAGGGTTTATAAGCCAAAAGCTGCCCCGGCACCACCGTACAAGTGTGCGACGCAACAAATGTTGAGCACTGTTACCACAGCTGGTTATAAAAATTTTTCTATTAAAAACAACGAATGGCAGAAACAGCAACACCAAGATTAATGGCGGCCGCTAAAGAGTTTAACATTGGTAAAGACACCCTTGTTGATTTTTTAGTAGGCAAAGGTTTTAAACACGATGATCTGAAGCCCACGTCTAAGCTTACAGAAGACATGTATCGTGCCCTGCAGCAAGAGTTTCAGGGTGATAAAGTAGCAAAACTGAAAAGCGACCAGATAGATTTACCTAAAGGCGCATCTGCAGATGCTAAAAAGAAAAAGGAAGAAGAGCAGCTGCTGTTTAAAAAAGAGGAAAAGAAACCCGTTAAAAAAGAAGAACCGGTAGCTGTACCCGAACCCGAAGTAGTTGCAGCTAAACCAGAAGAAAGCAAACCTGTGGCAGAAAGTATACCTGCACCAGAAGTGATAAAGGTTGAAACGCCCGAATTAGAAGCGCCGAAAGTTTTAGATAAAATAGATTTATCTGCAATAGATTCTTCTACACGTCCTAAGAAAACAATTAAGAAAAAAGCAGAAGAAAGCGAGCCGGCAGCACCGGCAAAAGCAGAAGAGCCGGTTAAGAAAGATGCGCCTGTTGTTGTAGAAAAAGCGCCACCCGTGGCAGAAGAAAAAGCACCAGAGGTACCTGTTGCCAACACAGAAGACGCTAACCTGCCGCCCGTTATTGAAAATATTAAAGCAGAGAAATTGGAAGGGCCTAAGATTTTAGGAAAAATAGAATTACCAATAAACAGTGATACACGCCCAAGGCCTAACGATGAAAAACGTAAGCGCAAGCGTATACCAATAGATAAAAAAGGAGATCATCCGGCGCCGGCAGGGCAACAACAGCAACGACCATTTGGCCAAAACAACCCCAACCAGCAAGGTGGTCAGCAGGGAGGCTTTAGAAGAGACGGTGCTGGTGGCCCTAACCGTGGTGGGGGCGGTGGCTTCAGAAGAGATGATAGAAGAGGTGGAGGCCCTAACCGTGGCGCTAACATACCTAATAAGCCCCGTGAGGTTAAAGAAATTGACCAGAAAGAAATACAGGATAAAATTAGAGAAACACAGGCCAAACTTTCTGGCCAGGGTGGCAGAGGCAAGAGCGTAAAAGCAAAACTGCGCAGAGAAAAACGCCAGGAAATGGCCGACCAGTTGGGTGCCGAAGAAGGAATGGATAATAAGCTGCAGGTAACAGAATTCATTAGTGTGAGCGAATTAGCCAGCCTGATGGATGTGAGCTTTGCAGATGTAATAAGCAAGTGTATGAGCTTGGGCCTGATGGTATCTATAAACCAACGCCTGGAAGCCGATGTAATTGAACTGGTAGCCGGTGAGTTTGGATATGTAGCCGAGTTTATAGATATGGAAAAGCAAATGGAAATGGAGGAAATTGAAGAAGAGGATGACGAAGAAGATTTGCAACCAAGGGCGCCAATTGTAACTATCATGGGGCACGTTGATCATGGTAAAACATCGTTGCTGGATTATATAAGAAGCGCCAGTGTGGTAGCCGGTGAAGCCGGGGGTATAACCCAGCACATAGGTGCCTACGAGGTTCAATTACCCAGCGGTAAGAAGATTGCGTTTTTAGATACACCGGGTCACGAAGCATTTACAGCCATGCGTGCACGTGGTGCTAAAGTAACAGATATAGCAGTAATAGTAGTGGCTGCCGATGATGCGGTGATGCCACAAACAAAAGAAGCCATCAGCCACGCACAAGCGGCCGGTGTGCCTATGATTTTTGCTGTTAACAAAATAGATAAAGACGGAGCCAACCCACAAAAAATTTACGAGCAATTAGCTGGTATGAATTTGCTGGTTGAAGAATGGGGCGGAAAATATCAGAGCCAGGAATTAAGTGCTAAGAAAGGATTGAATGTTGACCTATTGCTGGAGAAAATTTTATTAGAAGCAGAGTTACTAGACCTGAAAGCCAACCCCGACCGTGAAGCCAGCGGAACTATTATAGAAGCCTCTTTAGACAAAGGCCGCGGGTATGTGGCAACTGTATTAGTACAAAACGGAACCCTGCAACAGGGAGACCTGGTAGTGAGCGGACAATACTTTGGAAGGGTTAAGGCAATGTTTAATGAAAGAAATCAAAAGTCAGAAGATGCACCACCATCAACCCCGGTACAAATACTTGGTTTAAACGGTGCGCCGCAAGCTGGTGAGAAATTTAAAGTATACGAAGACGAAGCAGAAGCCAAGGAAGTAGCCAATAAGCGGGCACAAATATTAAGAGAACAGGGTATAAGAACCAAGAAGCATATTACATTGGATGAAATTGGCCGCCGCTTAGCATTGGGTAACTTTAAACAATTAAACCTGATATTAAAAGGAGACGTGGACGGATCTGTAGAAGCGCTGAGCGACTCATTACAAAAACTTTCTACCGATGAAATAGCTGTAAGCGTGGTGCACAAAGCAGTAGGTGCTATTACAGAAAGCGATGTGTTGCTGGCAACCGCATCAGATGCAATTATCGTTGGTTTCAACGTGCGTCCTTCTTTACAGGCCAATCGCCTGGCAGAAAATGAAGGGGTGCAGATTAAAACCTACTCTATCATTTACAACGCTATTGAAGAAATTAAGAGCGCCATGGAAGGCATGCTGGAGCCTAAGATACAAGAGAAGGAAGTGGCCACTGTTGAAATACGCGAAGTGTATAAGTTTGATAAAGCTACCGTTGCAGGTTGCTATGTACAGCAAGGTAAAATTAAGAGAGATGCTAAAATACGCCTGTTCAGAGACGGTGTGTTAATATACCCCAGAACAGAAGGTGGTTTTGCAGAGTTGGGTAGCTTAAAACGCTTTAAAGATGATGCTAAGGAAATAGCCTCTAACATGGAGTGCGGTTTAACCGTTAAAAACTTTAGCGATATTAGTGTGGGAGATACCATTGTGGCGTTTGAAGAAGAAGAAGTAAAACGTACGTTATAAGATTTTAGTGAACCGGCTGCTGAACATACTTCAGCAGCCGTTGTGTCACTCACTTGTGCCACAGAATATAAAGCAGCATAGCTGTGGCAACCGTTTAAAGGTAGTAGGCAGGGTATAAACTGCTGCCATAAAAAACTACTGATGAACGGAGCGTCGCAACCGGAGTTGCATTACCGCCATCAGTTGAAGCACCCCAAGACCAAACTTTTGTTAAAAGCAGCCATACCCGGTTGCAACATTGGTCAGGGGTAATAATTTTGAAAGAATACTGTTTGTATGAAAAAACTAATTGGGGCTTTATTATTTGCTTTATTAATAGTTACAGGCGCATGGGCCCAGCCAAGAAAAGTGGTGGCCGATAAGATTGTGGGCATTGTAGGCGATAAAATTATTTTACGCTCTGATGTATTGAATGAAATTTTAGACAGGCAGCGCCGCGGAGAAACAATACCAGAAGGCAGCGAGTGTTTTGTTTTAGAACAGGCATTGGCTATGAAAGCACTGGTGTTGCAGGCCGATAAAGACTCATTAACAGTTGGTGAAGATGAACTGGAAGCTTTATTAGAAAACCAGGTAAGAGGGTTTATACAGCAGTATGGTTCAAAAGAAGCGTTAGAGCAAATTGCCGGCAGAACCGTGTATCAGATAAAAGAAGATTTCAGACAACCATTTAAAGAGCGAAAGCTGGCCGAGCAGATGCGCAATAAAATTGTAGATGCAGTAAAAATTACACCAACCGAAGTACGCCAGTATTTTGAAAAAATACCTAAAGAGAGTTTGCCTTTTTATGAAACAGAAGTGGAGATAGGAGAAATTGTAATTTACCCCAAAGCCGCCAGAGATTTAGAAAAGTATGCACAGGATGAATTGTTAGATTATAAAAAGCAGGTAGAAAGCGGTACCCGTAAATTTGAAACATTGGCTAGTTTGTATACCGATGACCCGGGAAGTAAGCAAACAGGTGGCATGTATAATGTAAACAGAACAGAAAAAACATGGGATCCGGCTTTTTTACAGGGTGCGTTTCGTTTAAAGGAAGGACAGATTTCGCCGGTTATTAAATCTAAATTTGGCTACCACATCATTCAAATGGTTAGTCGTGCCGGAGACGATGCTACAGTAAGGCATATTTTAAAAATTCCGCAGATAACAGATGATGAAATAAACGGCGCAATAACAAAACT
>JANRMC010000312.1:0-23725 GCA_033761915.1 Flavihumibacter sp. | reverse complement strand
CGTGGTATAAGTATGTGTGGCATTTTGAGTTGCCGCAGTGCCGCCATCACCAAAGTTCCAGAACCACTGTGTTATTGCAGAGCCTTTACCGTCGCTATTGTCTGTATAGCTAGTTACAGCACCCAAACAAACTTCGGGGGTAACAGTAAAATTGGCTTTGGGCTGCGGGTATACGGTATTCATTACTTTGGTAAGCGTATCCCAGCAACCATCTTTTGAAGTAACCCGCAAGCGTACATTATAAGGTCCTACTGCACTATAATAATGTACAGGGTTTTTTTGTGTGGCTGTGCCACCGTCGCCAAACTCCCATAAATACACAAACTGCCCTTGTGATCCATCACTGATGGTTGATAAATCATTAAACTGGCCGGTGCCAGCAGGCAGGCAGATAGCAGGCATATTAAAGTTTACAGCCGGTTGTGCATTTACCACTACCGTTTTACTCATCACGGTACTCTTGCAACCTTTATCTGTTTCTACATTTAATGTAACGGTATAATTACCTGCAGTTGCATAGGTTTGGGTGGGGTTTTGCGCTGTTGATGTATTGCCATTGCCAAAATTCCAATTCCATTTATTTAAAGCTCCGCTGTTTGCAGCAGAAGCATCAGTAAAGCTGATTAGTTTTGTTTCACAAGCCGGTGAAGAAGTATTGAAATCTGCAGAAGGCAATTGGTTAACTACAATAGATTTAGTAATTGTATCTGAAATACAGCCAATGGCCGATTTAATATATAATTTAACCTGATAAGTGCCGGCTGCCGCCCATCGCTTTTTAGGGTTTTGTATGCTGGCGGTGGTGGCATCAGCAAAATCCCAGAACCATTCTGTAACAGAACTGGCGGGTGCAGTACTTTGGTCTGTAAACTGTGCGGTATCGCTTAAACATACTTCAGCCGGCGCAGTAAACTGTGCAGTTGGGCGGGCAAAGATGGTGGTAAGTTGTTTAACAGAATCTTTTATACAACCGTCTTTACTGGTAATGGTTAGGCGAACATTGTAAGGACCGGTTGCACTATAATTATATAGTGGGTTAGCCAATGTGGATGTACCTACCCCATCTCCAAAATCCCAGGCATGTGTAAAAAGCGCCTGGCTACCATCAGAAATTGTAGATAAATCATTAAACTGGGCGGCACCAACCGGCAAACATACATTGGGTAAATTAAAGTTTACCACCGGCAGCGGGTTAACCGTAACTGGTTTACTTAAAACGATGCTCCGGCAACCTGTACTGGTTTCTACAAGTAATGTAACAGTATAAGTTCCGGCAGTTGTATAATTATGAGTTGGATTTTGTAAGGTTGAAGTATTGCCGTCTCCAAAAGTCCAATTCCATTTTACAATAGTATTACCCACGGGTACGGTTGATTCATCTTTAAATGTTACAGTTCTTTTTTCACAAACTGCACCCTGAGTGCTGAAAGCAGCCACCGGGGGGTTAGAGAGTGACACTATAGCTGAGGCGGTATCAGACAAACAACCCACATCGCTTATAACTGCTAATTTCACCGTATAATCTCCGGGGGCAGCAAAAGTGTGCAAAGGGTTTTTAATAATGGCTGTATTACCATCTCCAAAACTCCAATACCACCTGTTAATAGTTCTTGGCGCCGCATTGGTGGTATCCATAAATACAACGGGATCAGTTAAACAGCCATTAGTGTTTTTGGTAAACCCGGCAACAGGAGGGTCAAAGATTTGGAGATCATATTCTATTTCCTGCTCGCCATTACACCCATCAAACCCAGGGCTGGTTGCCACTACATTTATTGGATAAATGCCTGCGGTACCAATTGAATATAATTTGTTCAATCTATATCTATACAAAGTTCTTCCATCAACTATCCATGTTGAATCAAAAACTGGAGCATTAATTGTTGTATCAGGAAACAATCCGTTAAACTCCCATTTGATTGCTAATGGCTGATATGGAAATGTCATTGAGAATTTAAAAGGTGAATTTTTACACCCCGCTGGAAAGTTTACTGTTGCATACTCATTATCTATCGTAACGTATTGATATAAATCTTTTAAGTTGGTACCAGCAGAATATGCATAAGATTCAAAAATCCCCAAGCCATAAGCAATGGCATTAAAGCCACTATCTGCAGTAAGCCGGAATGAGGTTGAAGCGTAAGAAGTAAGATCTTCAATTAAATATGAATACCCATTATTTGGAAACATTTGCGCAAAGCTTCCAGCCGGGGGAGCACCATTAATTCGAAATGAAGCCGTAGCATTGGTTTTAATATATACAGACAGGAACTTTGAATTGATAGCTTGTAATGAACTTGAAAAAATAGATATATCTCTGATATTCTGCTCTACTGGATTTAATATTACCATATCAGGGTCGCCTTGATCTCCGGAACCGCTACAAGCTGCACTCATAAGGTACTGAGCTACACTGATGGGCTTATTGGCTGTTATTACCATAGGACTTGTATATGGTCCTTGGTTATTGGTTGTAGCAGGATAACATTGACCTGCATTTAAATTAAAACTTAATCCAGCAACGTTAATAGTTGTGTTATCTTCAGAAGCCACCACCCTAACATGATAACCATTTGGACTATTAGCAAATGGTATTACTCCAAATTCTTTTCCCCATGTATTTACCGGGTAATTTTGCTGGAATATGGGATCATAAGAACCTCCATTACATCCGTTTCGCCCTATTGCAAGGGCTGAGCTTCCAGAAAAAACAGCAACACGCTTACAACCACCATTACCCGTTGAAACAGATTCAATAATAGATCCTGTTAAATCTTGCCCATTTTGAATTTGAATTAAGTTACCCGGCAATGGTAAGGTATATTGGGTGGCGGTTGCGTCTAAAATGCCGTTTCTTCTCAATTGTACTTGTACTACTGTATTTGAGTCTACTGCAACAATTTGAAATTGAGACTGAGATCCTCCGGTACTGGCTTGCCAGTAATTTGTTGTAAAGTACTTTTTGCCCAGTGTTGTAATTGGCAACACTAAACTTGCAGCAGAACGAAACCCTGCATACATATGTGTGTATACAACAACAGGGGGTTGCCCTGGATTTACTTTTACACGGATACCTTTATTAATAACATTACCAGACTCACCGAAATTGATATGCGCCACGTTATAAGGTATGTCAATTGGGCCGGCAACCTGGTTTGCAGTAACAGTAAAGGATGTAGTAAATCCATTTACTGTAATGGTACCAGATGAATTTTTATCTGAAGTGATGAATAAACCCATTTGAGCAAGGTTTGCTCCTGATGGCGTATGGCTTGGAAAGCAAAGCCAGAATTCTTTCCCTTTATTACTAAAATCCTGTGCGTGGCTAAAAAAATAACTAACTATAAAAAGCCCACAAAGCAGAAGTTTTCTCATTGCAATAATCTTAATAAAGTAATCAGCAATTTACTAAATAAAAGTTTAGTTTTAAACGTATTAGCTTTTAGCGTAAGATATTGGGCTGGTGTAAATCTCTCCTCAGTTTAATACGTAACAAGATTGGGTTCCGTTTGTAAATACTGCATAAGAATGCAGATAATAGCATTTGTAAAGTTGGTCAATTTTAATGGCCCCTGCAAGCACGGCCTCCGCCTTTTTTAGTCCTTTTCATATACTTATTCAAAAATACCCAAGTGGGTTAGCCCAAAATAAAAAAAGCCCAATTATGCCAATACGGCATATTTCCAAAAATCATAGTTCTGCAAAAAAGAAAGCATTTTTCACCGAACGGCTTTTAATATTTAGTTGATGAAGTTTCTTCCAGGCAGTTTACATGCACCATAACTGAGGAAGCAGTCTCAAAAAACTAACTTGAACCAACAAAAATTATAAATAAAATTTATAATTTATATAATTAAATGAAATTAATATTTACATTTAATTATATAACTAATTATTATTCAATAATATAAATTAAATTTTAATAAAAAATATAGAATTAAATTCAACCACTCATAATCAAGATTTTGATTTACCGAAAAAGTTTTTATGTGATTTATAAATATTACAATATTAATTTTAAATAAATTGATTAATAAATTTTTACCAAAAAAATAAAAACTAATTTTATTAGACTAATAAAATTAATAGTGATTGCAAAAGTAAATTGATAATACTAAATAAAGTAGTTGGGTAAATTGGCATGTTTCAGGATTTGAAAAACCGATTTAAGCGGGTTAACTTAAAATATGAGCTTACTTGATGTTACAGAAAAGAGACGATTTTAGCCCTTTTACAATCCCTCTCCCAGCCTCTTTTGGAAAGTTTTAAATTGGTGACACTATGAAATTGAGGGCTCAGATAATGACGTAAAGTCATTTAAAAAGGATTAACCGGTTGTTGTTTGTTTTTTGTGGAGCGACGGCTTCCGGTAGTTACCCGATGCTTTTTGCAGTGGATTGAAATTTTTCACTCCTATCCGTTGCACAAAAATTTGCCGATGAACTGAGCGTAGCAAGGATGCTGCCCAGAGTTTAAAAGCTGGTAACTGCCAAATAATTTAAAAATAAAGAGGCGTTAGGGCATAAAAAAAGGGAGCTATTGCTCCCCTTTTAAAAATTATTTTCTGACTACCCCTTCTTTTTCATGCCGCCGCCATCTTCTGGCTTCTTGCAACACAAGGGTAATTTTTTATATGCTTCCGCATCTGCAGTTACATCATCTGCGTCGTAACCAATATTTGCGATGGCTGTTTTAATGTTTTCAATGTTGGTGCGGTCGGTATAGAAAGTAACTTTTGTGGTTTTTCTTTTATAATCTACCACCGCTTTAAAAACGCCTTCTTCACGGGCCAGATAATTTTCAATACGGCTTTTGCAACTTTCGCACTGAACGGTGGGGGTTTTTATGGTTACGGTGATATTGCCTTTTTTTACCTGTGCCTGGCTAACTGTAACCAGCAGGATACATGTTATTAATGAAAGTAAATGCTTCATGGTTTTAATTTTTATTATGGACTTCTTAATGCCTGTTCAAATTTAATTAAAGTCCGGTCCAGGTAGAAGGATCTTGCCGCCATTTTAACAAAATGGCTTGTTGTTCCGGAGCTACCTGTCCTTTTTCAGTAGCCAGTTCAATTAGCGCTTCATAATTTGTGAGGGTTTTAAACGGTACACCTGCTGCTTCAAACGCGTCAACAGCCACTTTAAACCCATAGCTGAATATTGCCACCATACCCACAACTTCCACCCCGGCTTTACGCAACACTTCAACTACCTGCAAGCTGCTTTTGCCGGTTGAAATAAGGTCTTCAATAACCAATACCTTATCGCCCGGCTGGTACAAACCCTCTATTTGGTTACCCATACCGTGCTCTTTTGGTTTAGGACGTACATATAGGTAGGGCATTTTTAACTGATCTGCGGCCATGGCGCCCCAGGCAATACCTGCTGTAGCCACACCTGCCAACAATTGCGCATCCTGAAACTCGGTGAATATGAGATTACACATTTCAGACTTAATAAAATCCCGCATATAAGGGAAGGATAAAACCCTCCGGTTATCGCAGTAAATAGGACTTTTCCAGCCACTGGCCCATGTAAAAGGTTGTGCCGGGCTAAGTCTTACAGCTTCTACCTGCAGCAGCTTTTCGGCCACGGCTTTTTCGTTTGTTATCATACGCTTTATTTAAAAAAAATACCAGTAGCAAAACTACTGGTATCTGGTATTGTATGAATATCTTTTTAATGACAATTTGGGGAAAACATTTACACCCGGCCCATTTGTTTTAAGAAGGCAACATGCGATGCTACTGCATAGCGTACCCTTGGATACTCAATATAAGTGATGCCATACTCAGAGCAGGCTTGTTTAATAATTTTACTGATGGCGGGATAATGTATATGAGAAATTTTAGGAAACAAATGATGCTCAATCTGAAAATTTAAACCACCCACTAACCAGCTTACCAGCTTATTGTGTGTGGCAAAATTAGCCGTTGTTTTAATTTGATGGATGGCCCACTCATCTTCTAACCGGCCACTGGCTTCATCCGGTACAGGAAATGCGGTATGCTCTACAGTATGCGCCAATTGAAATACCAGGCTTAGTACAAGACCGGCCACCAGAGTAAATATTAAAAAGCTGATTAACCAAGAAGTAAAGCCCACCATATAAATAGGCAATCCAATAAATATAAATGCATGCGCTAATTTAAAACCCCAAAATACCAGATGATCTGAAAGCTTCATGTTTTTTAAAGGCATATTACCAATCTTACCTTTAAAGTATTTCTGATAATCCAACACAAAAATCCAGAAAATATAAAGCAGGGAGTATAAAAACCAGAAATAGATATGCTGGTATTTGTGCAGGCGATACTTTTTTTGTGTAGCCGTCATGCGCATCCATGGCTTAATATCAATGTCATCATCCATACCATCTACATTGGTATAAGCATGATGAATTACGTTGTGCTTCATATTCCACATAAAGCTGTTGCCACCTAATATATTTAATGAAAAAGCCGCCAGCCTGTTCACCCATTTGTATTTACTAAAACTACCATGCGCCCCATCGTGCATTACATTAAAGCCTATGGCAGCCACCACACCACCCAGTATAATGCTTTCTACCACCTGCAGCCAAACTGCCGGTGTAAAAAACACCAGATGTATGTAAATGAACAAAAAGGCAATGCTTAAAATAATGGCTTTAATAAATAAATTGTAATTACCGGTGGTGCTTTTACCCACTTCTTCAAAATAATCGCTGATACGCTTTTTAAGTTCTGCATGAAACGATTGCTGGACATTGGAAAACTTTGGAATTGCCATGGTATTAATGAGTATAGAGTGAAACGATTTGTAAAGGTAACTGTAGTTCCTTATATATTGTGTTAATGATGTAATTTTTCCGGTTGCGGGGGGCTAGGTTTCAACAAGTACCAGGGCATCCAGATTTTTAATGCCAATTTTCTTTTCTGTCATAAACCCTTCACCATATTTTACGCCGATACGCTTGCCCAGCATGCGGGCACGGGCAATTACAGCTTCTAAAAAATCGGGGGTGGATATATAGGTTTGCGGCTCCTGGCTGGTGGTACCAACGCTTGTATGGAATTGAGTAGTGTACGCTTCTATAGATTGCATGCGCTGTTCAAACACATCGCTGATGTCTACAATTAAATCCGGTTCGTGATACCAATCCTGCATATAATGCAATACCATTTTGGGGCGCCAGCGCAATTGGTTGTTGCCAGCCTCGTCTTTTGTTACAATTTTAGTAAGTCCGGCTAAAAAGCAGCAATCTGCAATCATATGGCCGGCGCGGCCATGGTCGGGGTGGCGGTCGTCCAGCACATTGGCTATTACCACTTCGGGCTGGTATTTACGGATGGCGGCAATTAACTGCATCTGGTGCGTTTCATCATTCTTAAAAAAGCCATCCCGCATTTTTAAATTTTCTCGTACATGAACGCCTATAATTTTGGCCGCCGCCGCCGCTTCTGCATAGCGGGTTTCAATAGTGCCCCGGGTGCCCAACTCTCCTTGTGTTAAATCTAAAATGCCTGCTTTTTTGCCCAGCTTTATTTCATTAATCAATGTGCCGGAGCAACCCAGTTCCACATCATCGGGGTGTACTCCAATAGCTAATACATCTAACTTCATTGGTAATTTGTTTGGGGTGGCAAAGATACACCAATTGCTAATGTTTTTTTGGTTGGGTAACCAGCCGTGGAATAAGGGTGAACATCGTTGCGTCGCACACTTGTACTATAGTATGCCTATGGGCAATAGTCAATGGTGCATTAACCTGCAACTGTACAAGTGTGCGACGCAACGATGGCGATGCTTGCGTTGCTGCTGGTTACCATATTTATTTGTTGTTTCCCCAGCGATAGGTGTCAATGGTAAGTCCGCTTAAATCTATGGCACGGTCGGTTACGGTGGCAACGGCTTCTTCAATGGTTTGGGGGCGACTGTAAAAAGATGGGGTGGCCGGGCAAATGATGCCGCCGGCCAGGGTAACCGTTTCCATATTTTTAATATGAATGAGATTATAGGGTGTTTCTCTTACCAGACAAATAAGTTTGCGGCGTTCTTTTAAAACCACATCGGCAGCACGGGTTATTAAATCTGTTGACACGCCGGATGCAATGCGGCCCAAAGTGCCCATTGAACAGGGGGCAATAAACATAATATTATAGTTGCCCGAACCTGAAGCAAAGGGAGCTAAAAAGTTATTTTGTTCATAAAAGGGCACGGAGTAATTATTATAGGCATTGTTGCCCAGTTCTGTTTTCCAAACATCTTTGGCATTGGGGGTAAAAACCAGCGAAAGCTGTTGCCATTGTTCTTTTATGGCCAATAATTTGTCAATTAATAATTTTGCATAAATAGCGCCGCTGGCGCCGGTTACTGCCACCACAATTTTGTTCATGCTGTTAACTGGCTTTTAATAATAACCAAACAAAAATACTATGCATAAGTTTATACTGGCTTTAATAATTGTTGCGGGCTCTGCCACTGTAAAAGCGCAGGAGCTACAATGGATGACCTTGGCAGAAGCCGAAGCCGCTATAAAAAAACAACCCCGCCCCCTGCTGATTGATTTGTACACAGATTGGTGCGGCTGGTGTAAGGTAATGGATAAAAACACCTACAGTAATAAACAGGTGATAGACTACCTCTCAAAAAAATTTTATGCGGTAAAGCTGGATGCTGAAACCCGCGCCACACTTAACTGGATGGGCAAAGCTTACCGTTATAATGCCGGTTACCGAACCAATGATTTAGCTATTTATTTTACCCGCGGCCAGCTATCGTATCCCACTACAGTTATTATACCAACAGATAATAGCGGCCCACAGCCTATACCCGGCTATCTCGAACCTAAAAACATAGAACTGGTATTAAAATATTTTGGAGAGGGGAAGTATGGTAAAATAGCTTTTAAAAATTACCAGCAAAACTTTAAAGCAAGCTGGTAGCTTTGGCAAAGAATTTGAAACTTATAATATAATTTTCATAGAATATTGGATTGAAACGGGCCCCGATGTCTATCGGGGCCCAAATTTTTTAAACAGCCGCATGCAACTAATCAAAAACAAATGCTATCTGAATAGTAGGTTTTTCATAGGATATTGGATTAAAAAACGGGGCTGGATTTCTATCCTGGCCCTTTTGTTTTTTTATACCCTGTTACTTTGTTTTAAGCCTGCTGCATTAACACTTACTGTTATTTTGTTTCAACATAACAAATACTAATCATATTGCAAACGTTTGAAATCATCTTGCTTAGAGGTTAACCTTGACTGAAATCAAAAAGTACCTGTAACCCACTAAAAAAGATTAGTTATGCAACCACATTTATTGTTTCAACATCTTATATTTGAATTTTCATAGGATAAGGTTTAATGGTTAATGGTATTTGAGTAGTGCATCCCGCCGCAAGGCGGGATCTTTTTTTGTAATTTACCCCCATGATACGCTTTACAGCCACCATTGAAAAGTTTGCCAGGCAAGGAGAAAAAACCGGGTGGACTTATATTACCATTCCTGCCGGGTTAGCCATTAAACTAAACCCTGCTAATAAAAAATCGTTTCGCGTTAAAGGCTTATTAGATAATTACAGTATCAGTTTTGTTGCTGCCATACCTATGGGTGAAGGCGATTATATAATACCCCTGAATGCCACTATGCGCAAACATCTGAAAAAAACAAAAGGAGCTAAATTGATTGCTGCGCTGGAATTAGATACGGAAGAAAAAGCCCTTGATGAAGATTTTATGGAATGCCTGCAAGAAGAACCAAAAGCTATTACACATTTTAATACACTGCTTAAAAGCCACCAGCGCTATTTCAGTAACTGGATAGCCAGTGCCAAAACCATTGAAACAAAAACCAAACGCATTGCAATGGCGGTGAATGCCCTTGCCAAAGGCTGGGATTATGGACAAATGATACGGGCTAACAAAAAAGATTAGACCTTACGGGCTTTTTTGGGCAGATATACCATTAAGAAAGCGCCGGTAATAATTAAAAAGAAAGAAATAATTTCTGCCTGTGTGGGTTGAAAAGGCAAATGCTCATACTGTGTATTGACTCTAATCTTTTCTACAAAGAAACGTTCCAGACCATTTACTAATAAATAGAACCCAAACAAAGTGCCGGCTACTTTAAATTGTTTGCGCAGTAACCATATAACAACAAACAGAATGCTGCACACAATAAACTCATACAATGGTGTTGGAAAAACCGGTATGGGCAGCATGTAATTATACTGGTCCCAGTTATTAACCGCCATCTGTATGCCATCTCCGTTTACATTATGCGGATAACAGTAAGCAAAAAACCAATCGGGCAGCCACGATACCCCTTTAAAAGAAGCATGCTGTACCTGTGCTAAATCTGTTATAGAACCTCTAACAAAATACTCTTTATGCAACTGCAGGGCTGCTGAAAAATCTTGCGGTGTGGCCAAACTTAAATTACCCATAGCATCTGTTTGGTAAGCGCTGTTTATAATACCCCAGTCTCCGTCTCCGCTAACCTGGCACCCCACACGGCCAATGGCATAGGCTAACATTAATGCAGGTGCAGCCGCATCATTTAAATGCCAAAAACCAATTTTATGACGTTTGGCATACCACCAAATAGCCAAAGCAGCGCAAATTAATCCACCATAAAATGTTAGGCCACTGGCAGAAAATAAATTACCAATAGGATCTTTTATAAACCGATCCCAGTTTTCAAAATTGTCGAACAACTTGGCGCCGGCAAAGCCAAATACAGCTGCAAAAATCACCATATCTCCCACCCGGTCGTGCGGCCATATGCGGATGGTTCTTTCCTCTGGTTTATTTAGTTTTTGTTTGTTCTTTTCAAACCACTTAATACCGGCTAATACCAAACCCAATACAATGCCTGCAGGTATACTGCCTTGAGATGAGAAGATATAAGCCTGCGGGTCCGTGGTTACGGGTGTATCTGATATCAGTGCCCCTAAAAATTTAAAGCCAAATACAAACCCTATTAAAAAGTTTATCAGCAACTCTCCTATACTGGCGGGTTTACCTACTGTAACTTTCGATTCTTCGTAGTTTAAAAGCCCTTGTTTGCCTTTTCTTCTGAGTTCTGCAGTTAGCACAATGGCAGCTACTATAAAGGCCAATGCCACAAAAAAACCAAATGAGTTAATAAATTTCAGTCCTTCCAATTTTATATTAAACCACTCTCTAAATATATAATATAGGTTGGGATACATGCTTGCGTTGATTTTGTAATAGCTGCCGAAGATACAATTTATACTATTTGCCACAGCTGGCTTTTTATAAACCCCCTTTTACTATTTTGATAAGTAGTTGAAGCTGGTTATATATTACACCAATGCTGCAAATACTACTGCCGTACAAGTGTGCGACGCAACAATATTGCCCCCAGCACTGCAGCTGGTTACAACAATAAAAAACCCCGGAAAAACCGGGGTTTATAAATTACAAGGCAGCTGTTAACAATACTGGTTAAAAGCATCAATCAGGTTATGTGCTATCATTTGCGCCGGGCGGCCTTCTATCTGGTGTCTTTCTATAAAATGCACCAATTGCCCGTCTTTAAACAACGCAATAGACGGAGAAGATGGCGGGTAAGGCATTAAATGCTGGCGCAATTGCTTTACAGCGTCCACATCAAAACCGGCAAAGCTGGTGGTTAAATGGTCTGGCTTTTTTTCTGTATTGGCAACAGCCATTAAAACGCCGGGGCGGGCCGTGCCGGCACTGCAGCCACAAACCGAGTTTATCATTACTAAAGTGGTTCCTTTTTCGGCCAGTTTGTTTTCTACTGCATCTGCGGTTAACAGCTCATTAAAACCATTGTCTGTTAACTCTTCCTTCATGGGTTGTACAATTTCTGCTGGATACATATTTTTTTGTTTTAGCAACGCAAAGTTATTGAAAAAGTTCATTGCGCCTTTTTGAGATGCGGAAATACTGAATAATTGTCGCTTTAATTATCCGCAGCCTGAATTATTGTCGGTGTTTTTTAGCACTAACCGGAAACTGCGGCAGAAAAAAACCAGTTGGTATTGCATTTGAAAAACAGTAATCGTCAAACACAATTTTTAAAAAACTAAAAAATAAAAACTATGACACTGGTAAGACCTAACTACAAACCCGGTTATGCAAACTTAAATAACCTGTTTGCCGATTTCTTTAACGAAGTACCTGCTTTGTTTGAAAAAAATAATTTTACAACACCGGCGGTTAATATTGCAGAAACAGCCGATGCCTACCATTTAGAATTAAATGCCCCCGGCAGAAACAAAGAAGACTTTGCAATAACAATTGACAATGGTTTATTAACTATTGGCTTTGAAAAGAAAGAAGAAACAAAAACAGAAAACTATAAAACCGTACGCCGCGAGTTTAGCCTGCAAAGCTTTAAACGCAGCTTTACCATTGATGAAAACATTGATGCCGCCGGCATACAAGCCAAGTATGAAAACGGTTTATTAAAACTGTTATTACCCAAAAAAGAAGCGATAAAACAAGCAGCTAAAAACATAACTATTCAATAAGTGTTTGGCAGCAGTTGGTTTTGGTTATTACCCGGCAATTTTGCCGGGTAATTTTTTTACTTGTAATATTTAAATAGCTTTAGCTACAAATAAATGGTGTGTGGCCAGCGGGCCTGCAAAACCCGGCCGCGGTTGCGTCGCACCCTTGTACAGCAAAACCCGTTGCAGCCGGTGCAATACGGGTTCCACTTTCAACAACCATGTTCTCAGAAAAAGAGTTTATACAGGCAATAGAAACCAACCAAAACATCATACACAAAGTGTGTAATATGTATTTGGATAAAGCGCAGGAGCGGGAAGACCTTTTCCAGGAAATTTTATTAAACGCCTGGAAGGGCATCCGCAATTTTAAAGGCGATGCAAAATTTTCCACCTGGTTATACCGGGTGGCATTAAACACGGCCATTACTATTTACCGTAAAGAAAAAAGAAGCATTAACACCACCAGTTTTGAAGACCAACTGAATGGGTTGGCAGATAATGAATACCGGCCCGATGACCAGTTTAATGCCCTGTACAAAGCCATTGCAGAACTCTCTAAAATTGATAAAGCCCTGGTGATGCTGTATCTGGAAGATTACGATTACCAGGAAATTGGAGATATTATTGGTATTACCCCCAATAACGTGGCGGTAAAAATGAACCGCATTAAAGTAAAACTGAAAGAAAACAGTAAAAAATATTTATAACACTATTTAAAGTTGCTTATGGATTTAGACAACCTGAAAGAAGAACTAAAAACAAAGCTGGAAGCAACCGCACAGCCACGCAGCCCGGCACAACTAGAGCAGCTGATAAGTGGCAGGAGCCGCTCGGTCATTGACAAATTAAAACGCAGCATTCTGTTTGAGCTTTTATTTACGCTGCTGGTTATACTGGCAATAATAATATTTATAATTGCCAGCAACCGCTACCGTTTTACCGGCTGGAGCCTGGGTATAATAGCCGGGTCATTGGTATTTGGTATATATGTTTGGCGTTTACAGCAACGTATTAACTATTATGAAATAAATGCGGTTTCCGTAAAAGAAAAGTTGCAGCAAATAATACATATACTGCAACGCTACACCCGGCTTTATTTTCAATTAACCATGCTATTGCTGCCCATTGCATTTATTATGGGCTACCTGTTTGCCATAAATGAAAAAAAACAAGCCGATGCCACCAGCAATTTTTCAGTTTATGGTACTATGTTTTATATAGCCTGGGCCATTGTGTGGAGCATATTAATGTACTTTTTTACCAAATGGTATATTAAAAAATTATACGGCAATTACCTGCAACAATTAAAAGATCAGTTAAAAGAATTGCAGAACGGCTGACAACAACTTCATTTGAGCGAAATACTGTAATATTGCAACTGCTTCCACCAAACTTTGTTTCGCAAACATGAGATGCCCGCAACTACTTGCAGTATTACTATTACTTATTATTTCCGGCAGTACCCTTGCACAGCAAGACACCCTGCCTGTTGTAAAGCCCCCGGAAACAGATACTGTTTTACGCATCACCAATCTCAATCCTTATTTCAACCTGCATGTAGATTCTTCTTTATCTTATAACCTTGAGATTAATAAAGATGAAACCGGCTATTACTGGTTTTTAAAAAACTCACCCGTTGGTCTGAAAATTAATAAAGACAACGGCACCCTCAGTTTTAAAGCCGATAAATCGTTCTTTCTTTCCGGCAAATTGAAATACGATGTGGAGTACCGTGTGGCCATTGGCGTACAAAGCCTCAGCAACCCGGCTTTAAAAGTAGACACCTTTTTTACCCTGCTGTTTTATAATACTGATATTATTGTTTCTAAAATAAAACCATCCGTAAGTTCAACCTTGTATGCTGAAGAGGGAGACACCATCAGCTTTAAAGTGCAATGCGAGAACGGCAATTTTCCCATAGAAACCATTACCTTTTTTGCCAACACCCCCCTCACGCATTTTACCACAGTAAAAAAATGCGATGATGATTTTGTATGGATACCAACCTTTGATTTTGTAAAACCAACCGACTCTGCTAAAGTACGTGTAGTGGCATTAAGTTTTGTGGGCGCCAATAAATTTCAGGTAAAAGATACTGCTACGGTACGTATTGTTATTAAAGATGCACTTAACTACCCGCTGGCCGTGCAGGATTATACGATGCTTACCAAAAACATTAACAGTTATATTCTGCAACTGAAATACACTTTTTTGCAATTAGATAAAAAAGTGAAAAAAGTAAAAAACACCCGCACCACTTTTGATATAACAGGTTCCACCACGGCTTTAACAGGCAGTATACTGGCCACTTCCAGCGATGCAGGCACTAAAAAAACCGGACAGGTATTGCCCAGTGTAGGCGTTTCGCTGGTGCCAATTAAAGAAGCCGTAGCCCCGCAAAAAGTGTACGATCAAAACCAGGCCTCACTCATACGCGGCTCTATAAAAAGATTGGAGTATATGCTGCGTGATAATTTGCTGGTAGGAGAAAAAGACCCGAATATCAGCACCAAAACACAAAAGCTGAAAGATGAACTGAAGCAGATACAAATTCAGTTAATAGATATACCGGTTGAAATTGCCAATAACATGACCGAAGAAGAGTTGAATGAATACTTCAACAGCCCAAGCGTAAATAAAAAATATCGCGTAAAAAAATAAGAAAATTTTGTAGCCAGCTTTTACGCTTTGTGCAGCAGTGGTTGCGTCGCACACTTGTGCTGCTGTCAAGAAATAAAAAAACAGTTATTATTTTTTATCAATGAGCAAACAACAAAACTATAAATCAAACTTCAGCTACTTCTTTTACATATTTGTCATTGCAATTACAATAATCATAGGCTTTGCAACATATCGGTTAGTCATATTAGAACTCAACACTACAGATTTTTTGTTTATTGCTATACTTTCATTTACTATAGCATATGCTTTTTCATTTCGCTTTGTGTGTGTTATAGTTATCAAAAATAAAATACTTCACATAAAATACTTATCCCCTTTCAAAAAAAACTTACAAATAAATTTATCTGAAATAAGAGTTGTAGAAAAGTATGAAGACTCAATATATCGTTATTACAAAAAGCTATTCATAAAAACAAAAGACAAAGATTATCTTTTAAAATATAATATCTCAGATAGCGCTGATATTAGATTACTAGAGGCATTGAAAATATCCTAAACTTGATTATGGAATATTTGAGAATCAAATTTCTAGTGAAGCTAACATACAAACCAACAATTGTTTATCTAACTCGTAAATCAGGTTTTTACAGAAAAAAGCAAGCAGATTCATCGGCTAATAGAAGTTTTAACTAACTTGAACAGAGGCAATGCCTTCAACTTGCCACAACTCCCTTCATCAATAACCAAAACACAGCTATTGCCATATGGATAATAATAAAAAACTGAGAAGACAATTTTTAAAAGACTCCGTTAAAGCCTCGGGTTTAATGTTCATGTCTCCGCTGGTAGCAAAAGCAAAATTCATAGAATCGTCACCAAGGCCAAAAGAAATTTTTGCTGCCCCCAACCGCATCAAATTTGCCGTTATAAATATTAACCATCCGCATATTTATGGTATGGTGGATGCTATTAAACGGGGTGGTGGCGAGTTAGTGTCTGTGTATGCCAAAGAAGCTGATTTACTGACGGCATTTGTAAAAGCATATCCTGATGTGAAGCAGGCTGCAAGCGAACAGGAAATTTTAGATGACAACGCTGTACAATTGGTGTTAAGCTCCGGCATTCCTGATGAAAGGGCACCGCTGGGCATAAAAGTAATGCAGCATGGTAAAGATTATTTAACAGATAAGCCGGGTATTATTACATTAAAGCAATTAGCTGAAGTAAAAAAAGTACAGGCAGCCACCAAACGCATTTACTCTATTATGTATAGTGAGCGTTTGGAAAATAAAGGAACGGAAAAAGCCAGCCAGTTGGTAAAAGCCGGTGCCATTGGCCAGGTAATACAAACTATAAATATTGCGCCGCACCGCATCAGCAATAAGTTTGGCACTTCTGGTTTAGCTGTAAGGCCCGATTGGTTTTGGGATAAAAAAAGATACGGTGGTATTATAACTGATATCGGCAGCCATCAGTTTGACCAGTATTTACATTTCACTAACTCCACCGAAGCAAAAGTATTAATGAGCCAGGTGGGTAATGTGCATTTTCCACAAGCACCAAACTTTGAAGATTTTGGAGATGTAATGCTGAGTGGTAACGGTGGTGTTGGCTATATCCGCATTGATTGGTTTACACCTAATGGATTGGACAGTTGGGGTGATGGCCGATTAACAATTTTGGGTACGGATGGATATATTGAAGTAAGAAAAAACATAGACATCCTCTCTGGCAATAAAGGCGGCAACCATTTGTACATGGTAAATCAAAAAGAAACGGTGCACATGGATTGTAATAATGAAACATTACCATTTGGACCAAGGCTGGTAGATGATGTATTGAACAGAACTGAAACAGCCATGAGCCAGGCGCATTGTTTTTTAGCAACTGAACTGGCGTTGAAGGCACAGAAGAATGCGAAGGTGATGACGTTGAAAAAATAGTAGGAATAAATTAACCGCAAAGACCACAAAGAAATACAACGCAAAGGTCGCTAAGGCTTTGCGTACTTGGCGAAACACTTTGCGTTCTTTGCGGTTAAATAAAGCTGAATAGAATTACAGAATGTACAAGAGTGCGACGCAACGATGATGCAATGAAAAACAAATGCTGGTAACCAAAATGAATTATTTCATTAAAAAAATGAACTGATGAAAAATAAAAAAATGCATAACACTCCGCCAACTGGCGGAGATGGGGGCAAACAAAACATTGGCCGCCGTAAATTTTTAACCAACTCCGCCAAAGCCGCCATTGGCACCGGCATTGCATTTAGTTTTCCTTCTATTGTGCCGGCAAGCGTGTTGGGCAGGTTTGCACCCAGCAACAGAATTAATGTGGCCGCCATTGGCACGGGCCGTATTTCACGGGGGCATGATATGCCCGGTGTGTGGCAGCATGAGTTTGCACAGATAATGGCCGTATGTGATGTAGATGCATTAAGAGCAGAAGACGGAAAAAAATTAGTGAATGAATATTACAGCAAGAAAAACGGCAAGCCTTACGATGGTGTAAAAGTGTACAGCGATTACAAAGAGTTACTGCTGAATAAAGATATTGATGCGGTTATCATCAGCACACCCGACCACTCACATGCCATGATTGGTGTGGCAGCAGCAAAAGCTAAGAAACATATTTATATGCAAAAGCCGGCATCGCTAACTATTGCAGAAGGAAGAATTATAAGCGATGTAGTAAATAAAAGCGGTGTAAAATTTCAAATAGGCAGCCAGCAACGCAGTACCGAGCAATTTCGTTATGCAGCAGAGCTGGTGCGTAACGGAAGAATTGGCGATTTAAAAACGGTGTATGTTGGTTTGCCCGGCGACCCACCCGGCGGCAACAAAACAGAAATGCCTGTTCCAAAAAATTTGAATTATGATATGTGGCTGGCATCAACTCCTGAAGTGTATTACACAGAAGAGAGAGTGCATCCGCAAGTGGGTTATGGCAGGCCGGGCTGGTTGCGTTGCGAACAGTTTGGCGCCGGTATGATTACAGGCTGGGGCAGCCATCATGTTGACAGTGCACACTGGGGCATGGGTATGGAACGCAGCGGCCCCATAGAAATTTGGAGTGAGAAAGCAGAGTTTGCCACCGGTGGTTTGTGGGATGTACATGGCATTTTTAAAACGCATGCCATGTATGCAAACGGTGTGCACATGATTGTGAGCAACGAGTTTGATAACGGAATAAAATTTGAAGGCACCAACGGCTGGATATTTGTGAGCCGTGGCGATTACCAGGTTACTGCAAGCGACGGAAACAAAGGAAGCACACAGGCAAAAAAATTAGATGCCAGCGACCCTAAACTGCTCACCTCTGTTATTGGTGAAAAAGAATTTCATTTTACAGTAAGCAAAGAGCATCATGGCAACTGGCTGGAAGCAATACGGGATAACAAAGAAACCATTGCACCGGCAGAGGAAGCACACCGCAGTTGCAGCGCTTGTTTGCTGCATCACATCGCCATGAAACTAAACCGTAAAATTTACTGGGACCCGGTAACAGAAACTATTACAAAAAACGATAAAGAAGCAGTCGCCATGCTGAAGAGACCGAGAAGAAAAAAATATGATTTTTAGTTACGGTAGACTGCTTGCCGCAGTAAGAACAATAACAGCTTGTACAAACAAAAAAGGCTCACATTGCTGTAAGCCTTTTATCGTTCGTCGGGTGAACTGGATTCCCTGCCTGACTGCGTCTCGCAGGCAGGGAACCAGCGACACCTTTTTGCTTATTTCATTTGCAGTATTCCTTTCTCAAAAAACATAAAAGGCTCACATTGCTGTAAGCCTTTTATCGTTCGTCGGGTGAACTGGATTCGAACCAGTCCCGCCCTGGCGGGACACCCCATACAAGTGCGCTAATGAGTTAGTAATTTATAATTTTCCACCAACCATCTCTCTATGCCTCTGCCTTTTATTTTTTTCTCTAATTGCATACATTCTGAACGACTGGCTAATTGAACATAGCCTGTTAATTGCCATGGGCACTCCGATTTTGTACTTTTTACTTTCCCTTCATTATGCCTTTGTAATCGTTGTTCTATACTATTGGTTTGTCCGCAATAATATCGTTTGCTTTTATAGGATTGCAATATGTAAACATAATTCGCCATAAATAAAAAGGCTCCTGATTTTAATCAGAAGCCTTTTATCGTTCGTCGGGTGAACTGGATTCGAACCAGCGACCCCTTGCACCCCATACAAGTGCGCTACCGGGCTGCGCCACCACCCGAACGTTGTGTTACAAATTTTATATTGTAACAACTTTTTTGTTTTACAATTCATGGCTCTTAACATCTGCCCCAACAACCCTCCCGCCATAGCGGGATGCGCTACCGGGCTGCGCAATCACCCGAACTGTAAACCGGGTTGCAAATGTAACCCATTCAACCATTTTAAGCAAAGCTATTTTTATTTATTTGCTGCTAAAACAGCTTAATGCCGGCACTGCCGTTGAACTGAGCGTAGCAAGGCTGCCCAACCGGAGTTACCCTGCCGGTTACCCAAACAAAAAAAGGCAGCAGTCTAAGTAGCTTGCATTTTTTTGCACAACAACCAGTATCTTCGCGCAATTCCTTTTCAATGAATGTCCTTCTACAAAAAGTTCGCATCATTAGCCCGGCTTCGCCACACCATCATTCCATTAAAGATATTTTTATCAGCAACGGTGTAATTACCGCTATTGAAGATAATTGCAGTCTTACTGCAGATACCACCATCAGCCAGCCCGGCCTTTGTGTGTCTGCCGGTTGGATGGATGTGTTTGCTACCACTGGCGACCCCGGTTATGAATACAAAGAAACGCTGGCAACTGCTGCGGCTGCTGCGGCAGCGGGTGGCTTTACCACGGTTTTTGTTACGCCCAATACCCGGCCCGCATTAGATGCCAAGGCCCCGGTTGAATATGTGTTGCAGCAAAACCGCCAGTTACCGGTTCAGTTAATTCCGCTGGGTGCCATTACCAAAAATGCCGATGGTAAAGAACTGGCCGAAATGTATGATATGTATAACAGCGGTGCCCGTGCTTTTAGCGATGGCAATAACCCGGTGCAATCGGCCGGCCTGTTATTAAAAGCCCTGCAGTATGTAAAAACGGTGAATGCGGTGGTGGTGCAGGTGCCCGATGATAAATCTATTGCCGCACACGGACTGATGCATGAAGGTATTGTATCTACCCGTTTAGGTTTGCCCGGCAAACCCATGATGGCCGAAGAATTGATTGTGGCAAGAGATATTAAACTGGCCCGTTACACCAATTCCAAACTGCATTTTACCGGCATCAGCTCACCCAAATCTTTAGAATATATTAAACGGGCTAAAGAAGGTGGCATACAGGTTACCTGTTCTGTTACACCTTACCATTTGGCTTTTTGCGATGAAGATCTGGCCGGTTACGATACCAACTTAAAGCTGAACCCGCCACTGAGAACCCGCGATGCCATGCTGCAATTAAGAGCCGCTGTATTAGATGGCACTATTGATTGCATTGCCACGCACCACCAGCCGCAGGATTGGGATAGCAAGACTTGTGAGTTTGAATATGCCAAACCGGGCATGACGGGGCTTGAAACCTGCTACAGCGTTTTAAAAACGCATTTGCCATCTATAACAGACGACAGATGTGTGGAACTGCTGAGCACTAATGCCCGCAACATTTTTAATGTACCTGCTGCAGGTATTGAAAAAGGTGCCACAGCCAATATCACCTTATTTCAGCCAGAGGGTGAATGGACCTATACCAAAGAAAATGCCCAATCAAAATCGCACAACTCTGCTTTTATGAACCAGCCTTTAAAAGGAAGGGTTTGGGGAATTATAAATGGCCCGCATTGTGTGCTAAACAAATAGTGTATGGAAACAGCAACCACTTCTCATGTTACCAAAGGGCTTATTATTACAGCTCTCTTAATTATAATGGATGTTATTGGTTATTACACGGGCATTAAATTCTTAAGCTCATATAATTACCTGCTTTGGGGTGTTTTAATTTTATTGTTTATTATAGCTGCCACTATTTATGCCCGCCAGGCACAGGGCAGTTTTGGCACCGTATTCAGTCATGCGTTTAAAACAGCGGCAGTGGTGGCCTGTTTGTTTTTTGTATATCAGTTGCTGGCAGTAAACTTATTTTTTCCTGATATCAAGCAACGGCTGATAGAAACAGCGGCAAAAGAAAACAACAAGCCCATGAGCAATTTTACAGAAGACGATTTAGCCCTGATGCGTAAAATTGTAAGTGTATCTCAAAGTGCCGGCAGCATTTTAAAAGTATTGGTAAGTGGTCTAATCGGTGCCGTTATAGGTGGCACGTTTGTAAAAAAGAACTAATAGTTTTTGTAACCGGCTGTAGTAATACTATTCAGCAGCCGTTGCCACGCTCGGTTCATCAATAGTGCTCATAGCAGCAAAAAGCCATTGCCTGCAAAAAATAAATTAGCTTAGTATTCTTAAAACCCATTATGGATCTTTCAATAGTTATACCCTTAATAAACGAAGAAGAATCGTTGCCAGAATTAACGGCATGGATAGAGCGGGTAATGCTGGCCAATAACTACAGCTACGAAGTAATTTTTGTAGATGATGGCAGCACCGACAATAGCTGGAATGTAATTATGCAGTTAAGAGCGGCCAACCCCAATATTAAAGCCATTAAATTTCAGCGCAACTATGGTAAAAGCGCCGGCTTAAACGAAGGGTTTAAAGCGGCCCAGGGCGATATTGTTATAACCATGGATGCTGATATGCAGGACAGTCCGGATGAAATACCCGAACTGCGCCGGATGCTTTTAGAAGGCGGCTACGATCTGGTAAGCGGCTGGAAGAAAAAACGCTACGACAACACCCTTACCAAAAACATACCCAGTAAATTTTATAATGCCATGACCCGCCGCATGAGCGGTATTAAACTGCACGATTTTAACTGCGGGTTAAAAGCCTACAAAAAGCGGGTGGTAAAAAGCATAGAAGTATACGGAGACATGCACCGCTATATTCCGGTGCTGGCAAAATGGAGTGGTTTTAAAAAGATTGGAGAAAAAGTGGTGGAGCACAGGGCCCGTCAATACGGGGTAAGTAAGTTTGGCCTCAGCCGTTTTGTAAACGGACCTTTAGACCTGGCATCTATTATGTTTGTGGGCAAGTATGGCAAAAGACCCATGCATTTTTTTGGCCGTTGGGGTTCGGT
Source organism: Flavihumibacter sp. (assembly GCA_033761915.1). Taxonomy (GTDB): domain Bacteria; phylum Bacteroidota; class Bacteroidia; order Chitinophagales; family Chitinophagaceae; genus JACMLD01. The sequence continues at coordinate 1,414 of JANRMC010000312.1, read as the reverse complement.
GTTTTTTATTGTAGGTTTTTTAATCAGCATTTATTTAATTGTTACCCGTTTAATGCACCCCGAAATTGGACTGAGCAACCGCCCTCCTTTTTATCTGGCATTAACCGCCATGATCATCGGTTCGCAATTGTTTATGGGTGGTTTTATCGGCGAGCTTATTTCAAGAAACTCCAGCAGCCGTAACTTTTATTTAGTAGAAGAAAAAGTGGGAATTGAGTAACTTTAATTAAAACCAGTTACACTATGTCACTAAAGGTAGAAGAAGCTGCAGTTTTATACCAGGTAAAAAAGAATAATAACCCGCTTCGGTTTGACGAAAAAAAACAAACCCGCATTAAAAAGCTATTAAAAAAAATTACCTGGAGCGATGAACAGTATCAAAACTTTTTGAATGAAAGAAAAAAGCTATTCTGATGGATACTGGGTTTATTTTAATCGACACATCTGTTTTAATTGACTATTTCCGAAAGACAAAAAAAGAAACTGCTTTTTTTGAAACAGTTCTTGAATTAAACAAGCCAATCTGTTTGTCCGTAATTACACATTTTGAAATAATGGTTGGTAATAATACTCGTCAAAACAGTTTTTGGAACCTGCTGCTGGAAGAGTTACCTGTTTACGACTACCACCCACAGCTCAACAAAACAGCCATAGAAATTCATTCACAATTGAAAAAAATCAACAAGAGTATACCTTTTCAAGATTTAATTATTGCTGCAACGGCAATCCATTACGATTATACTTTAGCTAGCATTAACAAAAAGCACTTTCAGCACATCAAAGCACTAAAGCTGATAACTCCGTAAAATTTGAAACAACGCATCGTCATATTGGGTCCGGCACACCCCTACCGTGGTGGGGGCATTACTACTTTTAATGAAAGGCTGGCAACGGCCTTGCAGGATGCTGGCCATGATGTTTGTATTTATAATTTCACCTTACAGTATCCATCCTTTTTATTTCCGGGCAAAACACAATACACCCATGAAGCGGCTCCGGCCCACCTGCAAATACTAAGAAAGGTAAACAGCATTAACCCCATTAACTGGTTCATGGTGGGGCAGCAATTAAAAAAAATGCAGCCCGATTTAATCATTGTTCGCTTCTGGCTGCCCTTTATGGGTCCGGCTTTTGGCAGTATACTGCGTCTGGCAAAACGCAACCGGCATACCAAAGTAATTGCTATTACAGACAATGTAATACCGCATGAAAAAAGAATGGGCGATACGCCCTTTACCCGTTATTTTCTAAAAAGCTGCGATGCCTTTGTTACCATGAGCAATAAAGTGCTGCAGGATTTAAAACAATTCAACCTGCCGCAACCAGCCATACAGGTGGCGCATCCTTTATACGATAATTTTGGAGCAGCTGTTAACAAAGCAACAGCCCGGCAGCAACTGGGCTTAGCGGCCAC
>JANRMC010000311.1:0-9279 GCA_033761915.1 Flavihumibacter sp. | reverse complement strand
TTTTTATTCCTCCTTCTTCTTTTTATTATCAATACCCAATACTTCTTTAGCATTCAATGCACTTACCACCTTCTTCCCAGTTTTTGATTCCAGTTCTTTCAGTGCAACCCTGGCTACATTGCCGCCTTGCCGGGCTATTTTTTTACTTTCTTCATAATCTTTTGGCTGTACTGCTGCCGATATATCTTTTGTGGAAGCTTCTGCAAGCATGTTTAATATCAACTCAGTATTAGTCATATTATCCCGCAGGTTTTCTTTTTTTAAACCTTTAAGCACCTTGTATTCTTTGGTAGTTTTATCGCTCCATGCTCTGGTAATAATATCGGTAAGTGTTGCAAATTGCTGCCCTTCTTTTAAGCCCCTTTTTTTCCATTCGTTGGTGAGTTCTTTTCTAATCTCAATACTTTTCAATCGTTGGTTAATCCAGCTTTCGCTGTAGCCTAATTTCAGGTATTGCTCCAGTGCCCGGTCTATACCTAATTCAGGATCTTGCATTTCGTCCAAACGTTCGGCGGCCACTTTTGCCAGCCAAAGTTTAAAGGGTTCTGCTTTTGGCGATGGAATAGATTGAATAAGGCGGAATAATTGCTCCATATCGGCTACGTCGGTTTTGTAATATTTACCGTCTGCCGACTGCATTTTCAGTTGTCCGATTTTTTCGGACAACTCACTTCCTTCCTTTTTTAGCTTGGTTTTTAAATCGCTCCAGTATTTTCTGGGTCTGTCGGTATTGGTTAATATCTCAATTACATCTATTATGGATATATACCATTTTTCCTGTTCGGCATCCCAAACAGTGCGTACTTCTTTGCTTTCAAATATTTGTATGGCTTCTTTTTTATTCATCAGCAGCTGCATTTCTTTTGATGCACTGAATCTACTAAAATTTACTTGTTTTCTGAACGTCGTTTTATTCACCTGCGCCCAATGATACCATGCCGGTAACCTATTTAATTTCCTTTATTTCCTGCAGTACCTTTTCAATGATTGGTTGCAGGGTTTGGTATGGTGTATAGCCCTTTGCCAGTAAATACAATTTGTTTTCTGCCACCTGCAGCAGCACGGCCGGGTAACCGGTTACCTGTAATTGCTGGCACAAAGCAAACTCGTAATAGGCCTTTTCTTTATACTCAGGGCTTTTTAGTTTGGTGTAAAAATCTGTTTCCGGTAGTTGGTATTTTTCTACCAGGTGTCGGTAGGCTTCATCATCACATAAATCGCGGCCTTCATAATGCAGGGCATATTGCAGGTCGGCCGCAAAAGCTACCTGCTGCTCTTCGTGGTATTCTTTAAAAATACAAAGTGCAATAGCTGGTTTTTCTGAGCTGGGAAACCAATCACTATCCTGCGGGTTAAAAATATGCCACAGATAATCCTGCCCAAAAGTGATGCCGGTATATTCTTCTACCGTTTTATAGGCTTGTTGTATATAAGCAGCCGTAGCGCTGATGGGGCGGGGTGTATCCGTAATAATCATACCACCGCTCAGCACTTCAAATGCCAGTTGGTCTTTATAATCTTCAGCAATTTTTTTTATAACAGGGCTGAAGCCATAGCACCAGCCGCAATAAGCATCGTAACAATAAATAATGGTAGGCGTCATGCTGCAATTTATAATGCAGATTTTAAATTAACGGTATTCTTTCATGTACTTCCAGTTACGGGGTTTACCTTCTGCCATCCATTCAATGGCCTGTTCTAAGCGTTTGTTGCGGGTATCTTCTGTTTTAGCTTCATCCACCCACAGCACATATTCTTTTTTATTAGAAGGGCTGAAAGCTTCAAACAGCTTCCAGGCTTTTTTATTTTTTTGTACGGCTTTGGTAAAATAACCGGGTATCTCCAGCTCTTTTTGCGTAACGGGTTTTTTCTTTTCCACCTTTACTCCTTCATCGTTCAGGCGCATGGCATCTTTTATCCATGCTGTTATTCTTTTATCGGAGGGTACATCTTTTAAAGAAGTGAGTTTGCCTAAATGCCCCATCGCAGCTTCTGACTTTGCATTGCTTAGCAGCAGCTCATTATCTTTCATTAAAGAAGCTTTCCAAAAACCAAAACTGCAATGGGCTTTAAAAGAAGCAAAACCACACAGTATGCCCTTATATTCAAAACTGGGCGTGCCCCATTTAATGGTTTCCACCACATCGGGGCAGGCTTTGTGCACCAGCTCTCGCAAATGGGTTAGTATGGGTTTTGCAAAATCGGCCGACTTTGCTATGTAGGCATCTACTGCTTTGTTTTTAGTAGCCATATGAATGCGTTTTATACAACGGTAGTATTAATGATGCTATGAAATACTTACGATGAAACGAGCGTGGCAACGATGCATAATAGCAGCACTGCCGCCGGTTACCAAAAAAAATTAATGTGCCTCCAGCCAGTTATCTCCCATGCCGGCTTCTGCAATTACGGGCACGCCGTTACTCAGCGGCATGGCGGTTTGCATACAATCTATAATTACGGCTTTTAGTTCATCGGCTTCTTCTTTCAGCACATCAAAAATCAATTCATCGTGCACCTGCAAAATCATTTTGCTTTTAAATTTTTGCTGCTGCATTTGGCGGTGCACTTTTACCATAGCCATTTTAATCATATCGGCCGCGGTGCCCTGTATGGGCGAGTTGATGGCGTTGCGCTCAGCAAAACCACGCACGGTAAAGTTAGAGGAGTTAATATCTCTCAGCCAGCGCTTACGACCCATAATGGTTTGCACATACCCGTGCTCCCGCGCAAAGTTGATGGTATCATCCATATACTTTTGTATGCCCGAAAATTCCTTTTTGTAATTGTCAATTATTTCTTTGGCTTCGGTGCGGCTGATGCCTAAATTATCTGCCAAACCAAATGCCCCCTGGCCATAAATAATACCAAAGTTTACACTCTTGGCTTTATACCGCATTTCTTTGGTTACGTCTTTCTCATCAATACCATACACTTTTGCTGCAGTGGCAGTATGTATGTCTTTATGATTTTTAAAGGCCTCACACATATTTACATCTCCACTAATGGCGGCTACAATGCGCAGTTCTATTTGAGAATAATCGGCACTGATGAGAATATGGTTTTTATCTCTTGGTATAAATGCTTTTCGTATTTCTTTTCCCCTATCGGTACGCACCGGTATGTTTTGCAGGTTGGGGTTATTGCTGGCCAGGCGGCCGGTTACTGCCACGGCCTGCCCGTAAGTGGTATGCACGCGGCCGGTTTTTGAATTAATCAGTTGCGGCAACGCATCCACATACGTAGACTTTAGTTTGGTTAATTCTCTGAAGGCTAAAATATCTGCAACAATCGGATTGTTATTGGCCAGCTTCAGCAATACATCTTCTCCGGTTGCATACTGGCCGGTTTTTGTTTTTTTGGCCTTAGGGTCTAACTGCAGTTTTTCAAATAATACTTCGCCCAGTTGTTTGGGCGATGCCAGATTAAATTTTACACCGGCTTTTTCATACACATTTTTTTCGGCAACACTGGCATCTGTTTCCAATGCTTTTGAGTAATCGTTTAAAAAGCCTTCATCAATACGCACCCCTTCAAACTCCATGGCAGTTAATACTTTTACCAATGGGTTTTCCACTTCATAAAAAACTTTTTCTACTTCTTTCTCTTTCAACTTAGGAAACAATACCTGTTTTAACTGGTAGGTAATATCTGCATCTTCGGCCGCATAATCGGTTATTTTATCCAACTCCACATCCCGCATCGTGCCCTGTGTTTTTCCTTTCTTGCCAATTAATGCATCAATATGTACCGGTTCGTAACCCAAAAACTGTTCGCTCAATACATCCATGCTTCGTTTACCATCGGGGTCAACCACATAATGGGCCAGCATGGTATCAAACAATTCTCCCTGCAAATCCAGGTTATACCATTTCAATATCAGTAAATCGTATTTAATATTATGACCTATCCAGGTAATGGCTTTGTTTTCAAACAGGGGTTTAAAATGTTGCAGAAATGCCAGGCAGGCCTCTCTTTCTGGCGGACAAGGCACATAATATCCCTCACCGGTTTTATACGAAAAACTCATACCTACCAGCTCCGCTTCATTTGCATCTATACCGGTTGTTTCTGTATCAAAACAAATTTCTTTTAATGCACTCAGTTCTTTTACCAATGCCGTAATTGCTGCCTCAGTTGTAACTGCTGTATAGGTGTGTGGTGTATTGGTAATATTTTTTGCAGCAGCAAAGCTTACGGGCTCGTCTGCTGACTCTTCTTCTACTGGTGTTTCTTTTTTCTTATCCAGCTTCAGTGTTTTAGGTGTTTCAACAGCATTGCCAAATAAATCTGTTTGCACACCGGTGGGTGGTGTGGCAGGGCCGGCATTAAAGTCATCACCCAGCAAACGCTTGACTAATGTTTTAAACTCTAATGCACCAAATACATCTGCCAGCGCTTCTTTATTCCATTCTTTTAATTTAAAATCTTCTTCATGAAATTCAACCGGCGCATTGGTAATAATGGTAGCCAGTTTTTTACTCATCACAGCAAGGTCTTTACCGTTGCGTACTTTTTCTCCCAACGCTCCTTTTATTTTATCTGCGTTGGCAATTACGTTTTCCAAACTATCATATTCTGCTAATAGTTTAGCGGCTGTTTTTTCGCCCACGCCGGGTATGCCAGGTATATTATCCACCGCATCGCCCATTAAACCCAATACATCAATTACCTGGTTTACTTCTTTAATATTCCATTTGGCACACACTTCTTCGGGGCCCATTATTTCCACATCGCCACCCTGGTAACCGGGTTTATAAATTTTTACTTTCTCACTTACCAGCTGGCCATAATCTTTATCGGGTGTTACCATATATACCTCGTACCCTGCTGCAGCCGCCTGTTTGCTTAATGTACCAATTACATCGTCTGCTTCAAAGCCATCCACTTCCACCACAGGTATATTAAACCCGCTGATGATTTTTTTTATATCCGGCAATGCCAGTATTAAATCTTCCGGCGCTTCCTGGCGATTGGCTTTATAATCTGCAAAATCAGTATGGCGTTCTGTAGGCGCGGCCGTATCAAAACACACGGCCATATGAGAAGGCTTTTGATTGTTGATTAACTCAACCAAAGTATTGGTAAAACCAAATTGCGCATTGGTGTTTTTACCGGTGCTGGTAATACGCGGGTTTCTGATGAGTGCATAGTAGGCCCTGAAGACCAGTGCCAGCGCATCTAATAAAAATAATTTTTTGGGTTCCATGTAGCAGTTGGTTGTTTGGCAAAGTACTTATTTTTTTATGAACCCGGCTGCAGAATATAGGGCAGCGGTGGTTGCGTCGCACACTTCAACAGAAGAAATGGTATAAGCTAAAAGTATAAGGTGTAATGCTTAAGCCCTATGCCCAATACCTTTTACCATAGCTGCAGTGTGCGACGCAACGATGCTGCCCAATGAACCGCTGCCCGTTACCAATAACTACATATTGCGCCGATACTGTCCGCCCACTTCATACAAGGCATTAGTTATTTGCCCCAGCGAGCAATACTTTACAGTTTGCATGAGCTGCTCAAACAAATTACCATTATTAATGGCTACCTCTTTTAACTGTTGCAGTTGCGTGGCAGCCTGTTGCTGGTTGCGTTTCCAAAAAGCATTCAGGTTTTGTATCTGTTGTTCTTTTTCTTCTTTGGTGCTGCGTATTACTTCCTGCGGCAAAACAGTGGGGCTGCCTTTTTTATTTAAGAAGGTGTTTACGCCAATCAGCGGTAACTCTCCGGTATGTTTTAAATGTTCGTAGTGTAAACTTTCTTCCTGTATTTTATTGCGCTGATACATACGCTCCATACTACCCAGCACACCGCCCCGCTCTGTAATGCGGTCAAACTCTTTCAGCACGGCATCTTCCACCAATGCGGTTAACTCTTCAATAGCAAAACTGCCTTGTATAAAATTTTCTGTTTTGGCGCTGCCCAGCTCCCGGTTAATAATTAATTGTATAGCCATGGCACGGCGCACACTTTCTTCTGTGGGGGTTGTGATAGCTTCATCGTATGCATTGGTGTGAAGACTGTTGCAGTTGTCATAAATAGCATACAACGCCTGCAGCGTGGTGCGTATATCATTAAAATCAATTTCCTGTGCATGCAGGCTGCGGCCACTGGTTTGTATATGGTACTTCAGCATCTGGCTGCGTTCGTTGCCTTTATATTTATACTTCATGGCTTTTGCCCAAATACGGCGGGCCACACGGCCAATTACACTGTACTCAGGGTCCATACCATTGCTGAAGAAGAAAGAAAGGTTGGGGGCAAAATCATCTATATGCATGCCACGGCTTAAATAATACTCAACATAGGTAAAGCCATTGGCTAATGTAAAAGCCAGTTGTGTAATGGGGTTGGCACCCGCTTCTGCAATATGATAGCCGCTGATGGATACGCTGTAAAAGTTGCGCACTTTTTCTGCAATAAAATACTCCTGCACATCGCCCATTAATTTTAATGCAAACTCGGTAGAAAAGATGCAGGTATTTTGTGCCTGGTCTTCTTTTAATATATCTGCCTGCACGGTACCACGCACCTGTTGCAAGGCGGTTTGTTTACATTGTTCATACACATCAGCCGGCAATACATCGCTGCCACTAATGCCCAGCAGTTTTAAACCAAGGCCGGTATTGCCTTCTGGTAAACGTTCTGGCGATTGCGGATTATAATAACAGGGCCGGCCCAGTGTTTTATATTTTGCAGCAATTATTTTTTCAACGTCGCTCCATTGATTATTGGCCGTAATCCATTTTTCGCATTGCTGGTCAATGGCTGCATTCATAAAAAAGGCCAGCAGTATGGGTGCGGGGCCATTAATGGTCATGCTTACCGAGGTTTTAGGATCACATAAATCAAAACCGCTGTATAATTTTTTAGCATCATCCACGGTGGCAATGCTTACGCCGCTGTTACCTACTTTACCATAAATATCGGGGCGGTAAGCAGGGTCTTCTCCATACAATGTTACGCTGTCAAAGGCAGTTGATAAACGTTTGGCCGGCTGATCAACACTTACATAATGAAACCGTTTATTGGTACGTTCCGGCCCGCCTTCTCCGGCAAACATGCGGGTGGGGTCTTCACCGGTTCTTTTTAATTCAAACACACCGGCGGTGTACGGAAATTTACCCGGCACATTTTCCTGCAACTGCCATTGTAAAATATCGCCCCAGTCTTTGTATTTGGGCAATACCACTTTAGGTATGCGGGTGCCGCTTAAAGAAGTGCTGATGAGGTCTTGCTTAATTTCTTTACCGCGTACTTCATAGCTTAATACATCTTTGGCATACTGTTCTTGTAAACCGGGCCAGGCATCCAGCAGTTGTTTACAATCGGGGTGCAGTTGTGCTTCATATTTCTTTTTAATGGCCAGCAGCTCCGGAATAGCACTGGTTTCTTTCTCGCCAATAACACCAGTTATCTGGTATAGTTTAGAGGCAATGGTTACCTGTTCTTTTACCCAGCTATCGTAATTACGGTTGCCATCGGCAATTTCACTTAAATAACGCACCCTTGCCGGTGGTATAATGGCCTGAGATACTTTGGCGGTGGCGGCAAAAGAATAGTTGCCAAAAACAATTTGTGTTTTTTGCTCAATCGCTTTCAGCAATAGTTCAAACAGGTGGTTCACACCATCATCATTAAACTTGCTGGCCATGGTGCCGGCAATGGGCAGCTCATGGTCTTTAGCCAACCATAAACCATGGTTACGTTTATATTGCTTGCGCACATCGGCCAACGCATCCAGAGCGCCGGCTTTATCAAATTTGTTAATGCAGATAAGGTCTGCATAATCCAGCATATTTATTTTTTCCAGTTGCGAGGCAGCGCCGTATTCCGGCGTCATCACATACAGGCTCACATTGCAGTAGTCTAAAATGCTGGCATCGCTTTGGCCGGTGCCGGCGCTTTCTAAAATAATTAAATCGTACCCGGCCGCTTTGCAAATATCAATGGCTTCCTGTACGTGGGCACTCAATGCGGCATTGTCTTCTCTTGTAGCCAGGCTGCGCATATAAGCACGGGGGTGAGAAATGGCATTCATCCGAATACGATCGCCCAGCAAGGCACCGCCGGTTTTCTTTTTAGAAGGGTCAACAGAAATAACCGCAATGGTTTTATCTAAAAAATTATTCAGAAAGCGGCGTACAATTTCATCGGTAACAGAAGATTTACCAGCACCGCCCGTGCCGGTAATGCCAAGCACCGCTGCCGGTTTGGTGGCAGGCTTTGCCAAATCGTTTAACTGCTGTGTATAATCGGTACCGGCTTCTGCCAACGAAATTAAACGGGCAATTCTTCTAACATCCTTCACTTCATCTAATGGCAATTTGCCATTCCATTTAGCAGTAGCAGTTTGTTTACTGCATTGCAGAATCACATCCTCAATCATTCCTTCCAGTCCCATTTTACGGCCATCATCCGGAGAGTAAATGCGGGTAATACCATAGCGGTGCAGCAATTCAATTTCCTGCGGCAAAATGGTGCCACCGCCGCCGCCAAATATTTTAATATGGCCACAGCCGTTTTCATCCAGCAGGTCTTTCATGTATTTAAAAAACTCCACATGCCCGCCCTGGTAGCTGGTAATGGCAATGCCCTGCACATCTTCTTCAATAGCTGTTTCCACAATTTCTTTTACGCTGCGGTTATGGCCCAGGTGTATAATTTCGGCGCCCTTGCTTTGCAGAATGCGGCGCATAATATTAATAGCCGCATCGTGCCCGTCAAACAGGCTGGCGGCGGTAACAATTCTTACTTTTTGTGGCAGGGAATGAATCATAGTTATTTTCTTAAACCAAACAAGTGTTAGCAAAGATAAAAAACTATTGCAGTAGTTATAGTATAATTATGTTACCAGCGGCGGTACAGCTATGGGGCGGTGGTTGCGTCGCACACTTGTACTAAAGTAGGTCTATGGGCAATAGTAAATAGTCCATAGCGTACCATGGGCCATTTACAGTAGACCGTTAACCCACAACCGTATAAGTGAGCCATACAACGATGACCCCATTATTCTGGATACTGCTGAAAAAACAGCGTAACCAATTAATTACTTTTACAAAAAAAAAGTATGGAGTGGTTTGGGAGGTATGGCATTATAAATACAGCCCTGCAACAGATTATTGCATCCATCAGTATGAGTTGTTTAAACCCTAACTCGTTGTAGTATGTAATTCATTTTAAAAACGGATCTCGGCGTACGGCTGTGCCTACGCCGTATTTTTTTGTAGCTTTCAGCTACGTGTTTTAAAAATGCCGGATAGCTATACTATAAAAGATCAG
>JANRMC010000310.1:0-3406 GCA_033761915.1 Flavihumibacter sp. | reverse complement strand
CGGCAAATTCCTCAGGCGTTCTTACATCTAATAGCAATACCTGTTTACGGCTTGTTATAAAATTACACAGCTGTGCAGGCTGCACTTTCTTAAATATAACAGTGGCTTTATCTACCAGCGGCATCTGGCAATGCTTACAGGTGCCCGGTGTTGTATGCTGTTCAGCATCGCAACTGCTGCCACAGGGCAAACATACATACTGGCGTTGCTGCTTGTTGTTTGCGCCCATTATAAATGCAGCCATTACTACCAGTATCCATCCAATCTTTCTATTCATTTATTTATTCGGTTTTATATTGGTATTCCAAATTTCGCGGTACAGTTTCCACGTACCACCCTCCTGTTTCCATAAAGCAATAAATTTCCCGTTATCAAAACTGCCGCCTTTTCCATCCGGGTAGCTGTACACACCTTCCTCCACTACCAGGTTTTCGCTGCCATAAATATTTTCGGCAGTAATGACTACTTTAAAATCTTTGTTTGCCCCATTGCCATAACAGAAACTTCTTATGGAATCAATTCCAACAACAGCAGCTTGCCGTTCGGGCATTGAAATGGCATCTTTACAATAGCGGCTGTTATAAAATGCGGTATCGTTATTGGTAAAACGGTCGCTGTAGCTGGCATTCATGGTATGAATATGTTTTTTAACAGCTTCCAGATCAAAACCTCCAATAGCAGCATTGTTAGTGGTGGCAGTAAAATTGCAACCCATTGCCAGTAGTAACGTAAATGAAACTAAATTTTTCATACAGCAGTTTTTTTACATGTTGGTGTTTGCTATAGAGCCAGGCGGGTATCTTTTAACCCTTTTGTTTGCAGGTAATCCAGCAACTCACGGGCATCTTCTCCACCCCGCTGTGCATGATGCAGCAATGTAAACCCATGTGCCCCACGGGCCGTTATGTATTGCGGATAGGTTTCCAGCCAGCCTTTAACCAAATTGGTTTTACCCAGCATAGTTAAAACAAATAAGTTGGTGCGGGCACCTTTCTCTATTAAATAATTTGCTATTTCCTTATTGCCCACATGGCCGGCACCTTCTAGGGCCGTTTCAAAATCGCCGCCGCCCCAGTCCCAGGTGGCATATACCAAAGTAGGTATTTCTGCCAGCATTTCTTTTACTCTTGCCAGGTTGTTGTGCCCGGCACCTACAAACTCTTTTACTTTTTCTGAAGAAAGGGCAGGTGGCTTGGGGGTTGTCTGTGCCAGTATTGAGCCGGGTAATAAAAGACCCGCTGTGCCGCTAAGGCTGTAGTGCAAAAATTCTTTTCGTTTCATACCGTTGGTTGTACCCTAAGTTCAAACAATTAAAGCAGGCCATCAAACCGCTGGTCATTTAAAATGCAGGGCCCCAATGGCCCTGCACAAATCCTCTCTGGGCTTTTAACGAGTAACGGCTGCCGGGCTTTGTTACAAAGTTGAATACATAAAAAAGGCCAGCTAAAAATAGCCGGCCGTCTATCAGGTTGCATAAACCTTTAAACCTTACCTTCTTTATTGTTTTAATGTTATAGTGGGCAATTTGGTATCGTCTCCTTTCTTTACCGTAATATTGGTAAGCGTGGTGTCTTTGTAAGGCGCATCGCCGCTGTATTTAACGCTGTACACGGCGGGCTTCAATCCTTTAATTTTAAATTCACCTTCTCTGTCGGGCCGGGCCGTTGCCGTATCGGTAGCATTGTAAACGGTTACAACCGGGTTGGCGGCTCGTGGAAACACTTTGCCTTCCAACTCTCCGCAATGGCTGTGTGCATATGATTTTATTTCGGGCCGCAGGCAAAACTTGGTATTGCTTCTTTTGCCTTTGATTGATTTTTGCACATCAAAATCTATATTAATCCGTACGCCGCCGCCGGGTATGGTATCAATGGTATTGCTTCTGATTTTAACATACACGTAGGGCGATTTATCGCAGAGCGTTAAGGGGTACGATTGTATACTATCCTTCCACACACTGTTATTAGAGCCCAGCGTAATTCTTATTTTACTGATGTAACCATTGGCAGTAAAACCATCGGCCAGCAGGGTATCTATACCGTTGCGCAGGCGCAGCAAATCGTAAATGCCGGCTCTTACGTTCAGGGTATCCCAGTAACCATAATGGTCGCGGCCGTGGTGGTCGTCATCATCATCGTCGTCATCATCGTAATAATCATCATCGTGATGCTTTCCGGTATCAATTTTTATTTCCACGCGGCGGATGTCTACCAGCACTTTGGTAAAATTAAAATCCTCGTGGTCGTTCATAAACAACTGTACTTTTTGCTGACCAGCAGGGGCAATGGTGCCAGCAGCCGAGCCATTAATTTCTTTCTGGCAGCCCACTATGCTAAACAATGCAAACACCAGCAGCAGGGCCAGTACGGATAGTAAACGCAAAGGAGTCTTCATAAAATTTTTATTTGGTTTGATGGTGTAAAATTGCTGCCCGCAAGCGCAAGATGCAACCCAACCCTGCCCAACCTGCATTTTTACACCCCCAACCTGCATTTTGAAAGCTGTAAATACTTAAATTAGGGTACAAAACAATTGCTGTATGAAGAAAGTAGCCGATATTTTAAAACGCAAAGGAGCTTCTGTAATTTCTGTATTGCCCGCCACACCCGTGCTGGAAGTATTGCAACTGATGGCCGACAAAAACATTGGATCTGTACTGGTAATGGAAGGCAATGAGTACCATGGCCTGCTTACCGAGAGAGACTATGCCCGCAAAGTAATTTTAAAAGGCAAGCGCAGTGCAGAAACCACCGCCGGAGATATTATGAGTATTGGCCTGCCCCGTATTACCCCCGATAATTCAATAGAAGTGTGCATGCACCTGATGAGCGAAAACAATATACGCTACCTGCCTGTTTTTGAAAACGACAGCATCTGCGGCATCATTTCTATTAACGATGTGGTAAAAGAAACCATATTAACCCACGAGGAAACCATTGCCCAGTTAAAAGAATACATGCACGGCAATATGTAATTTGTGTAACCGGCATTGGTGGTACCATTAAGCATCGTTGCTCGTTGTAAACCCCGACAGGATTTGTGCCAAGCATTCGGGGCACACTTGTGCGTTTAGCACATTGTGCATCTTTTTATTCCAAAAACTTCGGTTATTAGTAGTATTTGATTATTTTCTATACTATTTTTTCAACCAATAATAGTAGCTGAAAGTTACAAAAAAAATCGGCGCAGGCACAGCCGTACGCCGAGTAACACTTTTTATAGATACCAAACAAACTAAGGTGTGTTGGGGCTTTCCAAAAACTCTTTGAACGATACGGTACTTTTCAGACATGGGAGAACATGAAAGGATTCCTGTATATCACAGCCCGCAACACCGGACTGAACTACCTGGACAAACAAAGGTGGCAGCAACATTACAGACACATACTATCCCATAATACCTGCT
>JANRMC010000309.1:0-8272 GCA_033761915.1 Flavihumibacter sp. | reverse complement strand
GGCCCCTACTGCGTAACGGGTATTTTTTATAGCAACCGATCCAAAGTAAACCGCTATCACATAAAAAGTGGTATCAGATGAACCCTGTAAAACGCAAGCCAGTCTGCCGGCAAAAGAATCAGGGCCAAACGTTTTCATGGTATCCAGCATCATACCCCGGGCACCGCTGCCGCTTAAAGGTTTAATTAAGGCAGTTGGCAATCCGTCTACAAATCTTGTATCGGTGCCCAAGGCGGCAAACAGAGATTTAATGCCATTTATCAATACATCAAAACTGCCACTGGTGCGCAGCATGCTGATAGCTACCAGCATACCCACTATATAAGGTATAATACGCACACCGGTTTCAAAACCTCCCTTGGCACCGTCAACAAAGGCATCAAACACATCAATCTTTTTATACAAAGCTCCCAGCACTATCAGCAGAAATATAACCAGTATCAGCCCATTGCTTAAAATACCTGAAAACGATTTTGCTTCTGTGGCACTTAAATGGGTTACATACCAAACCAGCGATGCTATCAATGCAGAAATGCCCAGTATCCACGCTAAAATTACCGGTTGAAAAATATTGATTTTTTGTTTGAACGATACGATGAATAAAGCCGCTACCGTGGCAGCAAAAGTGGCTATCATACAAGGTATAAAAATATCGGTGGCATTTTGTGCTCCCAACCCCGAACGGAACCCAATAATGCTAACAGGTATTAAAGTAAGCCCCGATGCATGCAGTGCCATAAACATAATTTGTGCATTTGAGGCAACCGTTTTTTGTGTATTTAATTCCTGTAAGCTTTCCATAGCTTTTAAGCCAAATGGCGTGGCAGCATTATCAAGGTTCAGCAGGTTGGCAGAAAAATTCATCATCATATGTCCAAATGCCGGGTGGCCCTTGGGTATATCCGGAAAAATGCGGGAGAAAAAAGGCCAAATAATTTTTGAGAGCAGCCGCACTCCCCCTGCTTTTTCTGCAATGCTTAAAAAGCCCATAAATAAGGTTAGTACACCTATCAATGGTATAATGATATCTATTACTGCATTCTTGGCGGTTTCTATAATGCCATCTACTTTTCGTTCCAGCTTTTTTTGAATAGTTATATAGGTATAGCTTTTTAAATGCGGATGGCTGGCTTTTACAATGGTTGCAGAGTCTGCAGTTACAGCATCGGTTAAAACAACGGTTGCTTTTTGAAGATCGGTGGTTTTGTAATAGCCGTATTCCTTTAAAAAATCGGCATACTTATCAGACAAAGTCATGGTAGTTGGATTGCCTGTGCCGTAATAAAAAACGCTATCGTATTTGTCTGAAGATTTGCCGGTTACCATGCGGGTAAAAATCTGCTCATCGCCCTGAAACATTCTGAAGCCTGCCACCAGGAAAGCAATAATGATAAAGGCGCTCCAAATTCTGCTTAATACCATAAAAGCGTTTGTTTTTACCGTTTAAAGTGTTGAAGTTAATAGATTCAATTGAAACAGAAAGCATACGGAATCCCTTATCTTTGCGGCGCTTTTTATACAGGCCGGCATACTGTGTTATGATGCATTTGATGAAGCTTGTTATACTGTATAAGTGTGCGACGCAACGATGCTGATTAAAGGCACACTGCCGGAACCAAAAAATAAAATAAACAAAGAATCTATATGGCTTTAAAAGCAGGAATTGTAGGGTTACCGAATGTTGGAAAATCTACGCTGTTTAATGCGGTAAGTAATAGCGCCAAAGCACAGGCCAGCAACTATCGTTTTTGTACTATTGAACCCAATGTAGGTTTGGTGGATGTACCTGATGAGCGTTTAAATAAGCTGTCTGAACTGGTGAAACCCAACCGCGTGGTGCCCACTCAAATTGAAATTGTGGATATTGCCGGGTTGGTAAAAGGCGCCAGCAAGGGCGAAGGTTTAGGGAATAAATTTTTAGCCAACATCCGTGAAGTGGATGCTATTGTGCACGTGATCCGTTGTTTTGAAGATGAAAATATTTTGCGGGATGAAGGTGCTATTAACCCCGTGGGCGATAAAGAAATTATTGACACTGAGCTGCAGTTGAAAGATCTGGACAGCGTTGAAAAAAAATTGCAACGTGCAGAAAAACTATTGCGTAATGCGGATGCTAAGGCAAAAGCAGAATATGAAGTATTAAAGCGCTGTAAAGAGCATTTGGATAAAGGAAAAAGCATTCGGGAACTAAACCTGGATAAAGAAGAAAAAACAGCTATTGCAGATTTGTTTTTATTAACCGACAAGCCTGTTTTATATGTAGCTAATGTGGATGAACCTTCTATGCACACCGGTAATAAATACAGCGAGGCTTTGAAAGCGGCGGTAGCTGCAGAGAACGCTCAGGTAATTGTAATGAACAACTCTATTGAAGCACAGATTGCAGAAATGGAAAACGAAGAAGATAAGCAGTTGTTTATGGAAGAATACAAAATGACGGAACCGGCTTTGAATAAATTAATACGCAGCGCCTATAAATTATTAACCCTGCAAACTTATTTTACGGCCGGTGTGCAGGAAGTAAGAGCATGGACGATACACGAGGGTTGGAAGGCGCCACAGGCTGCCAGCGTAATTCATACCGATTTTGAAAAAGGATTTATTAAAGCAGAGGTTATTGGCTACGACGATTTTGTGCAGTATGGCTCTGAAGCGGCCTGCCGCGAAGTGGGTAAGCTGCGAATTGAGGGTAAAGAATACCTGGTAAAGGATGGCGATATTATGCACTTCCGCTTTAATGTATAACAAAGCGGGAAGCATATTTTACTACATTTGTAAACACTTAAACAATCAATAATAACTATGGCGACGAAAATTAAAGTAGCCAACCCGGTGGTAGAACTGGATGGCGATGAAATGACAAGAATCATCTGGAAATTTATTAAAGAAAAATTGATACTGCCCTATGTGGATGTGGATATAAAATATTTTGACCTGGGTGTTGAATACCGCGACCAGACCAATGACCAGGTAACTATTGATGCGGCTAATGCCATTAAGCAATACGGTGTGGGTATTAAATGTGCTACCATTACGCCTGATGAAGCAAGGGTTACAGAGTTTAAGCTGAAACAAATGTGGAAGAGCCCGAATGGCACCATCCGAAATATTTTAGATGGTACTGTTTTTCGTGAGCCGATAGTTATAAAAAATGTACCACGTTTGGTTACCAACTGGACCGCTCCTATTATTGTGGGCCGCCATGCTTTTGGCGATCAGTACCGTGCTACGGATACCGTAATAAAAGGAAAAGGAAAATTAACCATGACCTTTACACCAGAAGGTGGTGGCGAAGCACAGACTTTTGAAGTGTATAATTACAAAGGCGATGGCGTTGCCATGACGATGTATAATACCGATGAAAGTATTTACGGTTTTGCACGCAGCTGTTTTAATATGGCGTTAAGCAAAAAATGGCCTTTGTACTTATCTACTAAAAACACCATCTTAAAGAAATACGATGGTCGGTTTAAAGATATTTTTGAAGAAGTATATCAAAATGAATTTAAAGCAAGTTTTGATGCAGCAGGTATTGTGTATGAGCATCGCCTGATTGATGACATGGTGGCCAGTGCCTTAAAATGGAATGGTAATTTTGTTTGGGCTTGTAAAAACTATGATGGCGACGTACAAAGCGATACCGTAGCACAAGGGTTTGGCTCATTGGGTTTAATGACATCTGTATTGGTTACCCCTGATGGTAAAACACTGGAAGCAGAAGCTGCACATGGTACAGTAACCCGCCACTACAGAGATCATCAGAAAGGTAAACCTACCTCTACCAACCCTATTGCTTCTATTTTTGCATGGACAAGAGGTCTGGCGTTCCGCGGAAAATTAGACGGCAACCAGCCATTGGTTGATTTTTGTAATGCTTTAGAAGCCGTATGTATTGAAACCGTTGAAGAAGGTAAAATGACTAAAGATTTAGCCGTTTGCATACATGGCAATAAAGTAAACCATGGCGAACATTATCTTTATACAGAAGAGTTTTTAGATGCTTTGGATGCTAACCTGCAAAAGAAATTAGCGTAAGAGCATTGCATATAAAATTTAAAGGGTAACAATTTTGTTACCCTTTTTTATTTGGATAAACCCGATACATTTTCAGCAGATACCCGTTGATTTATATTAATTGTTTAAAAGAATGGATGGTGAAATTTTAAACAAAAAAGACTGAATACTGTTTTAGTGGTAAAATATCAATCCACAGGTATGTATAAAAAGGTATTTGCAATTTTCTGTTTCTTATTTGTCATTTTGTTTCAGGTGTCTGCACAAGTGTCTTTTAAAACGGCCATTTCAGGCACAGTAATAAATATCAATAATCAGGAAAGCATTAAATCATTAGCGCTTGAATTACAGCCCGGAAACAAAACGCTTTTAACGGATTCTAACGGTAACTTCCGGTTTACAAATATTAAACCCGGTACTTATAGTCTGAAGGCGGGTTCATCTAACTATCAAACAAAAATTATTAACAACATAGTTGTTACCGCGGGTAATGAATATACATTGGTTATTGAACTGGAACCGGTAGTTAAAGAACTTTCTAATATTGTTGTTAATGCCCGAAAAAATTCAGCAAAGGCGGCTACTCTTGAAAGCCCGTTAAGTATTCAACGGTTAACAATTGAAGATATTAAAGCAAATCCGGGTGGTAATTTTGATATTAGTAAAGTCATCCAATCTCTGCCCGGCGTGGGCGGTGGTGCTGCCGGAGGTAGTTTTAGAAACGACATTATAATACGTGGTGGTGCCCCAAGCGAAAATGTTTTTTATCTGGATGGAATTGAGGTGCCTATCATCAATCATTTCAGCACACAAGGCAGTGGCGGTGGCCCGCAGGGCATATTAAACGTAAGCTTTATTGAAGATGTAAAATTAAGCACATCTGCTTTTGATGCCAGGTATGATAATGCATTAAGCAGTGTTTTTCAGTTTAAACAGAAAAACGGAAATGCTAACAGATTGCAAGGTAATATACGGCTTAGTGCTACGGAGCTGGCCGCTACTTTTGATGGGCCTCTTTCAAAAAATACCACTTTTCTGGCTTCCGCCAGACGCAGTTACCTGCAATTGTTGTTTAAATTAATAGATCTTCCCATCAGACCCAATTACTGGGACTTTCAATTTAAAACCACTACTAAACTGAATAAAAAAACAACACTTAATACAATTGGCATAGGCGCCATTGATGAATTCAGGTTTGCCGTGCCTAAAACAGCCACACCAGAAAAACTATACCTGATTAACAGCAACCCCTTGATTAATCAAAAAAGCTATACCGTTGGGGTTTCTATTAAGCATTTAACACAAAAAGGATTTTGGAATTTATCTTTAAGCAGAAACAGTTTACAAAACAATGCAGAAAAATATGAGGATAACGAAAATCCCCTTCCATCCAAAAGAACCCTGCAAATTAAAAGCATTGAAACAGAAAATAAGCTGCGGTTTGATAACACGGTAAACTTTTCAAAATTAAAAATCAGCTATGGTGCTGTTTTGCAGTGGGTACAATTCACAAATAATTTTTTTCAGTTAATACGCCCCCAATTAAAAGATGCGCAGGGCAATATTTTACAGGAAGAACAAAGTTTTAAAACCACTACCGGTACCAATTTTTTAAGGTATGGCGCATTTGTGCAGGCAGGCAAGCGTTTTTTAAATAACCGCCTGGCATTAAGTGGTGGGTTACGTATAGATGCTAATTCACTGGCTAATAGTACCCCCAACCCTTTTAAACAAATCAGCCCAAGAATAAGTGCCAGCTACGCACTGGCAGATCGTTGGAATTTGAGTGCCAGTGTTGGATCGTATTACCGGTTGCCCAGCTATACACAGCTGGCTTTTATAAATACTGTTTCAGGTGCAAACCAATCAAATCCGGGTCAATACATCAGAAGCAATCATTACGTTGCCGGTATAGAATACCTGCCAGATAATGATACCCGTTTCACCATTGAAGGATTTTATAAGAAATATGCTAATTATCCGGTAAGCGTTACAGACAAAATAAGTTTGGCAAACAGAGGCACCGATTTTGGTGCTATTGGTAACGAACCTGTTTTACAAAATGGTAAAGGGCGTGCATATGGAGTAGAATTTTTTGCACAGCAAAAATTGACCAATCGTTTTTTTGGTGTTCTTAGTTATACACTTTATTGGAGTGAATTTACTGGCATCAATAACATTTATGCTCCCGCAAGTTGGGATAACCGAACTCTTTTAAGTGCTACAATGGGGTATAAATTAAAACGTAACTGGGAGCTTGGTATTAAATTTCGCTACCAGGGCCGTGCCCCCTACTCTCCTTTTGATCTTACACAAAGCCAACTAAATTATTTAACACTGGGCACAGGCGTATTAAATTATCAAAATGCAAACTCACAAAGGTTGCCAGCTTTTAATGCCGGAGATTTGAGAATTGATAAAAAGTGGAATTTGAATCGTACTACAATTGATCTGTTTCTGGATATTCAAAACTTTTATGGATCTAAAAGTACCGGCGCCCCCTTGTATACATTTAAAAGAAATGCAGATAACACCAATTTTGTAACAACCGATAACCAACCCATACAGCAAAATGGCAGCAACGCCATTCCGGTAATTTTAAATAATACCGATGGTAATGTTTTACCAACCATAGGGTTTATTATAGAATTTTAATTTATCAACATAATGTTCAATTCAGCACTGCTGCTGAAGGGTGCGACGCAACGGCTGTTGCACAACGCTTAAATGCCGGCTTAAATATTTTTGTAACCAGCAGCAGCAACTCTATTGAACAATTGTTGCGTCGCACCCTTCAACAGTATTTCTTTATGCAGCAAGTGGTTGTTTACAGTAACGGACTTATTTAAACAGTAAGCGGCAAACAGGTTTTGGAAAAATACTGTAGCTTTCAATACCAAAACACCAACCAACATGCAGCAACGCTTACAAACCATAGATAAAGTAAGAGGGTTAGTAATGCTTATAATGGCAATAGACCATATAAGAGATTTATTTCATGCCACTTCACTCACACAAGATCCAACAGATTTAGCCACCACCACTCCCCTCTTGTTTTTTACAAGATGGATTACACATTTTTGTGCACCGATATTTGTTTTTTTAGCAGGCACATCTGCCTATTTAAGACAGCAATCAAAACCC
The DNA here is from genome assembly GCA_033761915.1 of Flavihumibacter sp. Taxonomy (GTDB): domain Bacteria; phylum Bacteroidota; class Bacteroidia; order Chitinophagales; family Chitinophagaceae; genus JACMLD01. Next base: position 1,114 of record JANRMC010000309.1, on the reverse strand, counting down.
AGCCGCTCTTTTTTAATAACACGTGGCGCCTGGCTGGTGTTTTTAGAATTAACGGTTATTAATTTTGGTATCTGGTGGGATGTTCATTTTAATGTATTCCTCTTTCAGGTAATTGGTGCTATTGGTATTGGTTTTATAATATTGGGTTTGCTAATTAATGTAGCCGCAAAATGGCTGGGGCTGGCAGGTGTATTGATTATTATTTTACATGGTGCTTATGCACTGCTGCCTTTTGGTGCTAACAGCACGGTACAAAACATATTAAATCCATTATTTACCATAACACCTATTTCGTTTGGTAGTAATAAATTGTTTCTGGTGGCATACCCGGTATTGCCGTGGTTAGGTATTATGCTGGTGGGTTTTGGTGCCGGCAATTATTTTACCAATGAAAAGTTTGCTGTAAAAAAAATGTACCGGTTGGGTTTATCATTGCTGGGTTTATTTATAGTGTTACGTTTCACCAATCTATTACTCGACCCCGCACCCTGGCAGGTACAACAACAGCCGTTATTTACCGTGCTATCATTTTTAAACGTAACGAAGTATCCTCCATCGCTGCTGTTTGCTTTATTAACCATTGGTGTTATGTTTTTGTTGCTGGGCCTATTCTCTAATGTTAAAAACAGGGTTGGTGCTGTGTTACAGGTATATGGCAGGGTGCCCTTGTTTTATTACCTGTTGCATTGGTATATAGCTCATAGCCTGTTGTTTTTACTTTTATATGTGCATGGTTATAGTACCAGTCAGTTTTCATTTGGTTTTAATTTTGGCGGCCCACAAAATTTTCCCGGGTTGCCATTGCATTGGGTGTATATTTTTTGGGCTTTTATTGTAGCAGCTTTGTACCCGCTTTGCAAATGGTTTGGCCGGTATAAGCAGGATAACAGGCATAAAAATTGGCTCAGCTATTTGTGATAGCTCTAAATGGGAATGTCTGTTTAAATGCTTTAAAAATTTAAATTTATTAACCTCATTCCTTCAGTAGCAACTAATTGGTCAATAGAGCCTGTAATTACTAATCCCATTTTGCATTACTTAAAGAATTGGGAGTGTTATTGTTTTTTTGTTTTATAACTGTATCAAAACAGTTTATTCTATAGTAAGTAATAAA
>JANRMC010000308.1:0-2782 GCA_033761915.1 Flavihumibacter sp. | reverse complement strand
CGGCAATATTCTTACTTTCTTTCAGTGTTTCAAAACCTATTACTTTAATATATGCATAGTTAATGCTGAGGTATAGTAATATTATAATAGCAATGCCCAGAAAAATGCCGCGGGGAATATTGCGTGCCGGCTCTTTAACTTCTGCCCCAAAATTGATGGTTTGCTGATAACCACCATACGTAAAGCTTACGGCCACCAGGCCAATACCAAAGGCTTTTACATATTCATTAAAAGTTGCTTTTGCTGTGGTGGCAGCAGTAACGGCCGGCGTGGCGCTGCTATCTAAAAATAAGGGTGCAATCAGCAGCAGAATTAAAACAATTTTTATAATGGTTAACACATTTTGGGTGCGGGCACTCATTTTTAAACCCAACAGATTTACGCCATAAAAAAGTACAATAGCGCTGATGGCAATAACAATTTGTATGGTTTGTATATAGCTGGCGTTAGCGGCTATTTTTAGCCACGCCGGATCTTTTGATAAAGGAATAGCAATACCAGTAATATACTCACCACCCACCAGTGCCACGGCTGCCAGCGATGCGGCGTTTGATACCAGTATCATACAATTAATACCAAAGGCTATGGAAGGATGATATGCATATGAAAACACTTTATAGTAGCCGCCGGTAACGGGCAGGCGACTGCCAATTTCTGCATAGGTTAATGCGCCACACAAAGCTACCAGGCCACCAGCTATCCATGCACCAAAAAATAAAAAAGTATCGGGGGCTACCTTGGCCACGTTTAAAGGAGTTCTGAAAATACCCATGCCTATTACCAGGCTTACCACTATCATGGTAAAATCAAACAAGTTTAATTGGCGTTTTTCTGTCATGCAATGAAGATAATGAATTAACGTTTTACCTTTGCCAATAAAACAACCCTGTTTCTATGATCAAAACCTGCTGCTTTTTAACGTTCTCATTACTGCTTACCATAACTTCTTTTGCCCAGGCCCCTGCAGCTGATAGCAGTAAATTATTAGATGAAGTAACTATTACTGCATTTGGACAAAATAAAACCGCCAAAAACAGTGGCGTAATTGTAAGAGTATTGCAATCTAACAATGCAGACCGTATTAATAAAACTTCTTTGGTAAATGGGTTTAACAGTATTGCCGGCGTACGCATGGAAGAGCGCAGCCCCGGCAGTTACCGTATTAATATCCGTGGCAGTTCTTTACGTTCTCCTTTTGGGGTACGCAATGTAAAAGTATATTGGGGAGATATACCCTTTACCGACCCCGGTGGCAATACCTATTTTAACCAGATAGCTTTTAATAATTTTAATGCGATTGAAGTATTTAAAGGCCCCGCAGGCAGTATGTATGGTGCGGGTACCGGTGGCTTGCTTATTATAAACAGTTTTGGTAACAGCTGGCAACCCAAATTAAGTGAGGAAGTGGTAATTGGCAGCAATAACCTCAGCAATGCATTGGTAAATATTCAATTTGGCAACAGTAATAATAAAAACAGTATTGCACTTTCTACTACCAGCAGCAATGGCTACCGTGATAACAGTGCCATGGAGCGAAAAAATATTTTATGGAACAGCCAGTTAAAAATATCTGAACGGCAAACTATCAGCACCCTGTTTAATTATACCAACCTGTATTACCAAACACCGGGTGGTTTAAACGCTGCTGAGTTTGCAGCTAACCCCAAACAGGCAAGGCCGGCTGCCGGTGGCTTTCCCAGCGCTGCTGCCGCCAAAGCGGCTATCTATCAAAAAAATTTACTGGCCGGCATTACCAGTGTTTATCAAATTACTGCTGCTATAAAAAATACCACTTCTGTTTATGCAGCGTATGCCCAAATAAAAAACCCCACGTTTCGTAATTATGAGCGGCGCACAGAACCGCATTTTGGTGGCAGAAGCAGTTTTAGCTACACACAAAAAAAGAACAACACCACTTTTAATATTGTTACGGGTATAGAATGGCAACAGGGTTATTTCAACACACAGGTTTCTAAAAATAAAAATGGCAGCCCCGATACATTGCAAACCAATGACGATGTTACCAGTAAAGCATTAACCGCTTTTGTGCAGGCCGACATTACTATTAGTGATTCATGGCTGATAAACCTGGGGGCCAGCATTAACAAATCTGCAATTGGCATTACCCGCTTAAACAAATACCCTGTAGTGGCGCAGCAAAGAACTTATCAAAACGAATGGGCGCCGCGTATTGCTGTGGTAAAAAAGTTTTTACAGGAGTTTGATTTGTTTGCTACTGTTTCAAAAGGTTTCTCGCCCCCCACAATTGCAGAAGTGCTGCCCTCAACCGGCGTTATCAGTACTTTCCTGGAGGCAGAACAGGGTATTAATTATGAAGCAGGCATCCGTAAAAGCTTTTTCGGTAAACAATTACGCATAGAGGCAACCGCCTATTATTTTAAAATTAAAAACGCATTGGTGGTGCGTAAAGACAATGCCAATGCCGATTACTTTGTAAACGCCGGCAACACCAATCAAAAAGGCATTGAGCTGAGTGCCGATTATTTTAAATCATTCCACAGCGCTGTTTTAAAAACTCTTATTATCAGAGGCGCTTATACTTATAATTATTTTATTTACGGCGATTACCAGAAAGACAATACCAGCTATAAAAACAAATTATTACCTGGCGTACCTAAAAACACCATCAGCCTGTTGGTTGATTTTGATTTTGCAAAAGGTTTTTATGCCAACACCACCTATTACCATGCCAGCAGCACCTGGCTGAATGATGCTAACACCGCCAGTGCTAAAGCGTATCATTTAATGGCGGCACGCATTG
>JANRMC010000307.1:0-11182 GCA_033761915.1 Flavihumibacter sp. | reverse complement strand
GGTTTAAAGATCTGGCAGAAGCTTATGGTTTAGATGATACCACCAGTACGCATATGGCTACTTTTTTTGATTTTGATAATGATGGCGATTTGGATGTGTACCTGCTGGTGAATGATTTGAACAAAGATTATCCCAATACATTCAGGCCAATAAAAACGGATGGCAGTGCTTTAACTACCGACCGTCTCTACCGCAACGATTGGAACCCGGTATTTAACCGTCCAAAATTTACCGATGTATCTAAAGAGGCAGGTATTGTGTGGGAAGGGTATGGGCTGGGCATAAACGTGGTGGATATTAACCGTGATGGATGGAAGGACGTATACATTAGTAACGATTACCTGTCTGGCAACCTGCTGTATGTAAATAATAAAAATGGCACGTTTACCAATCGCTATCAGGAGTATTTTAAGCAAAGCAGTTTAAATGCCATGGGTAATGATGTGGGGGATATTAATAATGATGGCCTGCTGGATGTGGTGGAAATGGATATGATGCCGGAAGATAATTACCGCAGTAAAAAAATGATGCCGGTAACCGATTACAACTGGTATCAGTTATCTGAGCAGTTTAATTTTCCGTACCAGGCGGTGCGTAATACACTGCAATTGAACCAGGGCCCAAGAGTGCTGCAAAACGATAGCCTGAGTGCACCGGTATTTAGCGAAGTGGGCAGACAGGCCGGCATTGCATTTACAGACTGGAGCTGGAGTGCCTTGCTGATGGATGCAGATATGGATGGCTATAAAGATTTAATGACCACCAACGGGCTGCCTAAAGATGTTACTGATCTTGATTTTATTGCTTACCGTGAAGGTAATGCCGGCGCTACCGTGCAGCAACTGGTGCAAAAATTACCCCCCGTATTTACCAGTAATTATATTTTTAAAAACAAGGGCGATATCAGTTTTAAGGATGCTACCATAGAGTGGGGCTGGAATTTTCCTACCTATTCTGCCGGCGTGGCTTATGCCGATTTTGATGGGGATGGCGATATGGATGTGGTGGTAAACAATACCAATATGCCTGCTACTGTACTACGCAATAACAGTGAGCGACAACCCAAAAAGAATAATTTTTTAAAAATAAAATTACGTGGCGATACAGCTAATATTAATGGGCTGGGCACTTATGTGCATTTGTTTTATGGTAAGCAGCAACAGGTGGCGGAGTTTAGTCCGTACCGCGGCTATATGTCTTCCGTAGAACCTGTTTTGCATTTTGGTTTGGGTGCCACCACACAATTAGATTCATTACAAATTATTTGGCCCAATGGCAAAACAGAAACCATGCGGCAGGTAAACTGTAATCAAACTTTATTGCTCAGCCAATCGGTAAGTGCCACTGCGTTTAATTACACATTGCCAGTTGTTACTGCCAATAGTTGGTTTACCAATAAAACCTTGGCAGCGGGCATCCGGTATGAACACAGTGAGGCAGATTTTGTTGATTTTAATATTCATCGGCAATTGCCCAAAAAATTATCTGCAGCCGGTCCTGCCACCGCCAGCGGAGATTTGAATGGCGATGGGTTGATTGATATTATCATTGGCGGCAGCCATCCCAAACCGGCCACCGTATTGTGGCAGCAGCCCGGTGGTAAGTTTATTGAAAAAGCCTTTTACAATACAACCGCTAACATGGCAGATGATGCAGGTATTTGTTTGCTGGATGCGGATAATGATAAAGACCTGGATGTTTTTTTATTTAAAGGTGGTTATCAGTGGGCGTTTAATACCGCTGCCTATAAAGATGAATGCTATATTAATCTGGGCAACCAGCAATTTGTAAAAGATAGTATGGCGTTGCCGGCATTGCTGTTTAACAAGTCTTGCGTAAAAGCAGCCGATTATGATGGGGATGGGGATGTGGATTTATTCACCGCTGCAAGAACCGGCGAAAGCTATCCGCAGAGTGGTGGTGGCTATTTGCTGCGCAACGATAGCAGACCCGGCAAAATTAGTTTTACAGATATAACAAAAACAGCAGCGCCGGCATTGCAACAGGCTGGTATGGTTACCGATGCATTGTGGACAGATGCTGATAATGATTACGATGCAGATTTAATAATTACACAAGACTGGGGCGGCATGCTGTGTTATAAAAATAATAACGGGCAATTGGTATTGCAACCCACTGCTATGGAAAAAGAAAGCGGTTGGTGGAATAGCGTTACGGCTGCCGATATAGATAATGATGGAGATATGGATTATATATGTGGCAACCTGGGCACCAACGCACAATACAGTGCCAGTGCAAATGCACCCATGCATTTGTATGCAGCCAATTTTAACGGGGCCGCGGCAAAACAGTTTTTATTAAGTTGGTATCGCCCCGCAACCATGCATGGTGCCAGTAAAGAATTCCCGGTTGCTATGCGAGATCAGCTGGCGGAGGAACTGCCCGGTATAAAAAAACAATTTCCAGATCATAGTACATACGCCAATGCAGATATGGCCACCGTGCTGGCTGCATTGCCCAAAAGCAATGAGGTAATATTGACTGCCACTAATTATAGTACTGGCTGGTGGCAAAACAATGGCAACTTCAATTTTACCTGGCACTCCTTACCCGCTGCGGCACAACTGGCACCGGTATATGGTGTGTGTGCAGCAGATTTTAATGCAGACGGTTTTGTTGATTTGCTTTTAAATGGCAACGAGTTTAATATGCACCCCATGCATGGCCGCATCGATGCTATGAATGGTCTTTTGCTACAGGGTGATGGCAGTGGTAATTTTAAACCAGTTTCTATTGCCAGCAGCGGCATATTCATTCCAGGCAATGGCAAGGCACTGCTATCGTTTCCTTATTTAAATACAACAGCAATTTGGGCTACACAAAACAGTGGTATTGGTAAATTATTTGTAAACAGGTGGCCGGTTAAAACGGTGGCAGTAGCCGGGGCAGATAATGCCGTGGTGCAATTAAAAAACGGGCAGCAGCGTAAAGAAGAGTTTTATAGCAACAGCAGCTATCAATCGCAGCAACTGCCATTTGTACAACTCAATAACAGTATTAAAAAAATTACGCTGCTAAAAGCAAAGCAACCCGTTCAGGTAATTGAATAGTTTTTGTTGGCGAGCATTGCTGCAATGGGCAGCATCGTTGCGTCGCACACTTCAGCGGCAAAAATAAGTTGGGCAGTGTGCAAAATTACCCAACCACTTTAACTGCTTACACAAGTAGTTGTGTTAATTTTACGGGGTTACTTGTCTTACTATATATTCAAAACCATCGTATGAAAAGAATATTATTTTTTGTCACGCTTCTTGCAATTAATGTAATTGCTGCTGCCCAATTCAAAAGTTTAAAAGAAAAAGTACTGGGCGAAAAAAATCCGCTGGCTGGGTTCTTAAAAAAGCCGGCACCCATTACCACCAATTTTGAGGATGATGTAAAAATGGAAGGCTCATTACCAGAAACATTTGGTAACGATAAAACTTTTATACCGCTGTATAAAATGCCTGCTGCTGCCAATGGTGGTTTTGTGCTTTGCCCCGGTTTTTATGAAATGACCAATATGAGTTATTGCCTGAAGGCCGGCACACATGGCCCCAGCCAGGGCGATGGTTATATGTATGCACCCACAAAAGGAAAGATGGATGATATTGTGAATGCTATATTAACAGCGCATCAGAACACACACCCGGAAATACCACAGAAAGATGTGCAGGTATTGTTATGGGCCATTATAGCAAGGTCTAAATTCAAAAATTTATCGGGCAGGTTAAAAGTGGTAGCCGGCATATTATTAACGCCAGAGCAAATTATAAAATTAAATGGCGGCCTTGCAGAAACTTTAAGCAGTGAAGCATTGGACAGGGGCCTGGTTGATTTACCAGCACCGGTAAGAACGGTGATGGAAGCAGAAAACAATATCCGCCGTTTGGTGGAAACCGGTGTAGACAGCTATGAAGATTTTGAGCGTTTTGCAGTACTGGCTGGTGTGGCCACCGTAGATCGGGCAGATGTGAAACGCGGTATGTGGAGCCTGCACCCCGATGGCTTTTATGTGAGATATATGCCCAATGGTTATTCAAGAACAACGGTACAGGTGTATGTGCCCGATGCAAAAGGACAGGTAATTTATAATGCCATCAGCACCATTGCATGCCCGGCCAATACCGGTGCACAGCGTTTGGCGCAAACCAACCGTCCTTTACAAAAAACAGACGAGCCATTCAATGACCCTTGTGCCAGGCAATAACTGTTCAGTAAATGGTATGCCGGTGAAGTGATTGCGACGCAACGATGATGCTATAAAATACCGAGGCTGGTATTAATAATTTACAAAGTACTTTTTACCATTCCACCATCCACAGTAATTACTTGCCCGGTAACATAGCGACTGTGCGGACTTAACAACCACAATGCCAGACTGGCAAAATCATCGGCTTCGCCCAAAAAGCCTACTGGTATTTGTTTAATAGCAGTATCTTTTACTTCATCAAAATGCAATCCCGTTTGCTCAGATTTTTTATGATACAGGCGGTTAATAGCGGGTGTGTTATGGCTGCCCGGCCCCATAATATTTAAGGTTACGCCGCTTCTTGCAATTTCCTGGCTGAGGGTTTTAACCATGCCGGTTACTGCCAGGCGCAAAGAATTACTAAGCACTAAATTTTCTATGGGTTGTTTTACACTGGAACTTTCTATGTATACAAAACGGCCATAGCCGTTGGCCATCATCGCCGGCACAAAAGCTTGCGTCAACGCTACCTTCCAGCGTAAAATTTTTTGATAGGCATCATCCCAATCTTCCAGCGTTGTTTCTAATACAGTTTTTGCGGGTGGTCCTCCGGCATTTACCACTATGCCATGCAGCATTCTTTTGCCTACTGCATTTTTTAAAACACCAATGGTTGCGGGCAAAGTAATATCAGCGGCAACTACCTGGGCATTGGGGTATTGATTAAAATGTTGCTGCAGGTTGGCTTCGTTACGGGCTACTGCAATTACGTGGGCACCTTCGTTCAACAATGCGGTGGCGATGGCTTTGCCAAAGCCAGAACCAGCACCGCCTACAATAAATAGTTGCTGTTCTAAGCGTAAGTTCATACAATCAGTATTAGAATTATGGCTGCTAAGTTAATAAGATGTAAATATGCAGGCCGTTTTGCATAAAAAATATACCATTGGGCATAAAACCTGCGTGTATACTAATTGAAAACTTATTTTTGTTCAAACAACCAGATATTATGCGTCTTTTATCAGCAATTTGTGTTGCCTTATTAATGCAACTGAGTGTTATGGGGCAAAACGGACAATCGAAAGTACCGGCAATGGATAAATCTCCGATGGATGTTAGCTATTACCCGGTTAACTACCCTATTTTAAAAATACAGGATAAAGCCAATGAACCGTTGGTGGCACGGGTGGTATATAGCCGCCCCCAAAAAAATGGCCGGGTGGTTTTTGGAGAGTTGTTGGAATATAATAAAGTATGGCGCCTGGGTGCTAACGAGGCCACCGAGATTGAATTTTTTAAGGATGTAAAGATGGGTACCACTAAAGTTAAAAAAGGCCGTTACACATTGTATTGCATACCCACACCCACACAATGGACTATTATACTAAACCGCGAAACAGACATATGGGGTGCTTTTAAATACGATGGTAAAAAAGATGTGGTGCGCATGACAGTGCAGGTGCAAAAAATTACTGAACTGGTAGAAGCTTTTACTATTTACTTTGAAAAAAATAATGGTGGTTTAAATGTTGTATTTACATGGGATGATGACCTGGTAAAGCTGCCGGTAAGCTTATAAAAAATAATTACAATAGCAAAGGGGCAACCGACCAACTGTCTGTTGCCCCTTTTATGTTGAGGTAGCAATTAGATAAAAAAAACCCCCTAGTCTTCATAGGCCTGGGGGTGGTTTGTTTCTAAGGATGTTGAACCAACTTTTTGAGGTTCGATTACCATTAGTTTTTCAAAGGATGAGATGGTGGTTTCTTCAGCGGATAATGGATTGATTTTTTTCAGTATGATATTGGAATAATGACAACACTAAAGTAATACTCACCACAAGGGTTTAAAAGTAAAAAATGGTTTATTTAACCGGTGTAAAAGATAAGTTGAAACCTTGGTAAGGGTTTTTGCTAAGTTGCAGAATAGGACTGTTTTTTTGTGCAGTGAACCGGGTGGTTTTACTATAAAAGCCCAAACTGGCGGGCATGGTGGCGGGTGTGCTTGTATTGAAAATGGATGGCATCTTCATAGCTGAGATAACCAAAAACGGGGTTGAGTATGGTAAGCTCTGGTGTTTCATCGTACACTTGTAAAAAGCCTTGTATTTCTTTTTCCAGTTTATCTAAAGCGGCTTCTAAACTGGGGTAGCGCAGGGGTAACGGCTCATCGGGCAGGGCCGGAGATTTGGTATTTTCTTTCAGTTCTTTATCGCTGTAAATAAATGCACGCAGGGCAGGTAATTTATCTTCCGGGGTAATAATTTTATTGGATGGAAGAGAACCATTAGCGTTTTTAAAAATCAGTACCATGTGTTCTACCATTTGCTGGTAGCTCATACGGCCCCACAATGCAGTACTTTGAGGGTTGCCGTTTTTTAATAAGGCAACAAAACTATGTTCAATAAAATTTCTTTTTTCTTGTAAGGATGGCATAGCATGGTGTTATGACTTTAAAAGTACAGAACCCTGCTTGATTATTGAACTAAAAGATGAAGGGTGCGACGCAACAATGCTTTATTGAAATACTGGTGCTGGTAACAAAAAAATGCCCGCCCCTGCAGAAAGCTTGTTATTTTTGGGCATTAAAACTTTACAAATTTGCTGGATAAGAAGAATATCATTCAAAACGAGGAACGGGCCGTGTTGGTAGGGCTGGTACAAAAAGAGCAGACAGAAACCCAGGTGCACGAATACCTGGATGAACTGGCATTTTTAGCCGAAACTGCCGGCGCCACCACAGTAAAACGATTTACACAAAAACTGCCGCACCCTGATAGCCGCACTTTTGTAGGCAAGGGTAAGCTGGAAGAAATAAAGAAGTTTACTGAAGGCCGCAATATTGGTTTATTAATTTTTGATGATGAGTTAAGCGGCAGCCAGATTTCTAATATTGAAAAAGAACTGAACATTAAAGTAATTGACCGCTCTGATCTGATACTGGATATTTTTGCCCGCCGTGCTAAAACGGCACAGGCTAAAGCACAAGTAGAGCTGGCGCAATACCAATATATTTTACCACGCCTGCGGGGTATGTGGAAGCACCTGGAACGTTTGGGAGGTGGTATTGGTACCCGCGGCCCCGGTGAAACAGAGATAGAAACCGACCGCCGTATTGTTCGTGAAAAAATATCGCTGCTGCGCAGGCGTCTGGCAGAAATAGATAAGCAGGCATTTACACAACGCAAAGACCGGGGAGAGTTTATACGGGTGGCGCTGGTGGGTTATACCAACGTAGGTAAATCTACCTTAATGACGCTGCTGAGCAAGAGTGATGTGTTTGCAGAAAATAAACTGTTTGCCACATTAGATACCACCACCCGCAAAGTGGTGTTTGAGGCCACGCCTTTTTTATTGAGCGATACGGTAGGTTTTATACGCAAACTACCACACCACCTGGTAGAAAGTTTTAAAAGCACTTTAGATGAAGTGCGTGAAGCCGATATTTTGCTGCATGTGGTAGATATTGGCCACCCGCAATACGAAGACCATATAAAAGTGGTAAACACCACCCTGCAAGAATTAAAAGCCTATGATAAACCCGTTATTACCATTTTTAATAAAATGGATATATACGAGCAGCATACGTTTGACCCCTGGCTGGAAGATGAAATAAAACAACAGATAGTGGCAGAGTTAAAAGAGCGCTGGGAAAATGAGTTGCAAGGCAATTGTGTATTTGTGGCAGCTACCGAAAAAAGAAATATAGATACCCTGCGGGCTACCATTTTAAACAAAGTGCGCCAGCAATACCAGGTGCGCTACCCCTACAAATCAGAATATTTTTATTAGTAAACCCCGCTTTGTGCCAACAAAAAAATACCAGTGGTTTAAAGTAGCCGATTTTGAAACCGATCTTGCCTTTGCCGCCAATAACATAGCGGTGGTACTGGTAAACCAAAAAAACATTTGCATTGGACGGCATCAGCAACAGTTGTTTGCATTTGCGTATAAATGTCCGCATGCCGGAGGAGTAATGGCGCAGGGTTTTATAGATGCGCTGGGCAATGTGGTATGCCCCCTGCATCGCTACAAGTTTAGCCTGCAAAACGGCCGCAATGTTAGCGGAGAGGGCTATTACCTCAAACACTGGCCGGTAGAAAAACGGGAAGATGGCATTTACGTGGGTTTGGAAGAGCATCAATTTTGGGGCTTATTTTAATGGAGCCAGCGGTGGTTTTTTATGGCCGCAGCCGTTGCGTCGCACCCTTCATCTGCAGGGTTATAATGGGCAAAAAATAAAGCCTAAAAATTTTGAGTTTAGATTTTGTTCAAACGTAAAAATCCCTATTTTTGCGCTCCGTTAAAAGCGGAAAGCCATTCCTCCTTAGCTCAGTTGGTTAGAGCATCTGACTGTTAATCAGAGGGTCGCTGGTTCAAGTCCAGCAGGGGGAGCAAAAAGCCAGCAGTAATGCTGGCTTTTTTTATTGGTGAGGTTGTATTTAGAATAGTATGGCTACCGATTGTATTTATGGAAGGAGTAAAGGAATTAAGCTATATTTTATTTATAGGATGATTAATTAAACACGGTTATATGCGTGTAAAAAAAGGGAGGGAGGCTTATTTCACAGGTCTATTAAACTATTTTTTAAAGCATAAATTACCATTCCAACAGAGTTCTTTACGCCCATTTTTTCCAAAATGTTTAATCGGTGACCTTCAACTGTACGTACACTTAAAAATATTTTATCAGCAATTTCTTTATTAGACATTTCAAGGCAAATCATTTTAATGATTTCTTTTTCTCTTTCACTAAATACTACTTTTGGTTTTTTTAAATATGGATTAAATTTACTTTTTGCAATCATTCCTGTTAATTTTCTGCTGGTGTTTTTGCAATAATAAGGGTCACCAGAATAAACAGTTTTAATTGCTTCTGAAATTTGTTCTTTACCTGAATTTTTTAAAAGATATCCCTTGGCGCCAGCTTCAAGCATATCTATAATCAGATCATCTTCATCAAACATTGAAAGGCCTATAACACCGATATTGGGATTTTCTTCCAGTATTTTTTGGGTAGCTGCAATACCATCCATAATGGGCATTTTTATATCCGTAACTACAATATCTGGATGGTGCCTGCCCACCAATTCAAGAAGTTCCCTGCCATTTTCTGCCTCTGCCACTAATTCTATTTCTGTTTTCTTTGAGAGCATGAGCCGAAAACCATCTCTGAACATCTCATGGTCGTCTGCAATTATTATTTTTATAGTTCCCGTAGTCATATACTATTTTGGAATTTCAATGGTAAAAAATGAACCCTTTCCGGGTGCGGTATCTACTAACAAACGGCCTTTTAATACTTCTACTCTGCTTTGTAAATTCAATAAGCCAAGTCCTGAACCTAAAGCACTTTTTTCTTTGTAATTAAATCCGGCCCCATCGTCTTTTGTTGTAATTAATATGAATTTGTTTTTGTCAACTATTTTTATTTCTAAAAAGTTGGCTTTGGCGTGTTTAACCGTATTATGCACTATTTCCTGCACAACACGGTATAAATTAATTTCCTGTTCTGGGGTAAACAAAACGGGGTCACTTGTAAAACGGATCTTTAGTTTTGAACTTTCCTCCATTTTTGAAGTAAATTCGGCAATTGCCTTTACAAGGCCCTTTCTTATAAGTATGTTAGGCATCAGGTCGTATGAAATTTCGCGGAAGCGTTTAATAACCTCATCAATTTGGCTACTTGATTTTTCCAGTACTGATTGTTCTATTTCATCGGTCGGCTCAAGATGATTAATTTGTAATCTAACGGCTGATAATAACGGCCCTAATTCGTCATGAAGGTCAGACGAAATACGTTTTCTTTCATTTTCAATGGTTTCAATTTCGGCTTTTATGCGCAGTTGCTGCCATTTTAAAACTTTTAGCTGCTGTTTAGAGAAAGAGTATATAAAATAAGTAATAACCGCTCCTATTAAAAGAGCGGCAACAACAATTACTTTTAATGTCAATTCTTCCTGGGAATACATAAAACAGCAATTAAAAAAAACAAGTATGTAATTGTATTGATTATTTTTTCTATAAAAAAAGTGTCATTTGTGAGCCAACCTATATTTCCTATTGTAAAATATACGGTTTGCGTGAAAATAAAATAAGTATTGAATAATATGCAACCTGTAGCAATAAAAAAGAGTGGATTTTTGAAAAAGGGCTGCCGGGTTTCAAAAACCTGATTGCTGAGCAGTCTTACAGAACATGCCAAAATAAATAAAGAATACAGAACAGCAGCGTATAAAAAAAGCGATTGAATAGGGTTCTTTACTAAGGCGTTAAACATAAAAATTAGAACGAAAGCAGAAAAGTAGCAGAGCCTGTTACTTTTTTGTTCAAACGTTGTTTTTCTAAAGAACTCGTAGTATAAAAAAACATTTGTTAGATAATATATATTGCCAACCAGGTAATAGAGTTTCCAGCTTTCTGTCTCAATGATAAGTTTTATTAAAAGCTCTGTGCATAAAGAAAGAGATAAGATTAAAATAAAGGGACGGAATTTAAGTTCTGCCCCTTTAAATTTTATTAAGCCAATTATAGCTGCAGGCGCACAGGAAAGCGCCATAATAAAATTTATATCCATTTTATCACTATTGGGCTGATTGCGTATTTTGAGGCATTGGTTGGCTCAATATAATCCAATCAGGTAAAAGTATAGTTCTTTGTAGGGATTGAATAGGTGCCGGCGGTGATTTTTGGCTCATGTCCATTGCGCCTTCTTCATAGCTTAACTTAATTTCGTTGGTAAGGCTGCTTTTTTCGATTGGCTTTTTCCAATAAACATCATTACCTAAAGTGTCTATACCTACCAAAATTGGTACTAAGGAGTCGTTAAACTTTCTGCCATAGTAAATCCTGAAGCCAGTTACATTATTTTTTGCCATCATAGTGCCCATCATCCATTTACCCCTTTTATAGTCGTCTGCATAGGCAAACTGACGAAGATTGTTTGAATCCCTTCTGCCATCTGCACTGCGATATTTCAAATCATATCGTT
>JANRMC010000306.1:0-5560 GCA_033761915.1 Flavihumibacter sp. | reverse complement strand
GGTAAGCAGGTGGCTATACTTGCCCAATTCTACAAAACGGGTAAACCGGTTGTTTGATTTTCTGGCAAAGTACCATATATACATTACCATAAAAATAGCTAATTCAAAAAATAAAAACATCCAGCGTTCTTTTATCTTCATTACATTGGCAATAAAAAAAGAAGTTTCAACTATCGCAAAAACCAATAGTAGTCCAAAAACAAGGTATTTATTCCATTTTTTCTTGTATAATAAAAAATAGGTCAGCAGCACAGTTGTCATCATCATAGCAATAGTGATAGAAAACCCATAGGCAGCTTCCATATGCTCTGAGCTTTGAAAGTACAGAATCATCAAAATACATCCCATCCATAAAATGGTATTTACACTGGGTATGTAAATCTGTCCCTTGGTTTCTGTTGGCTGCCGCAGCGATACCCTTGGCCAAAAGTTTAAGTTAATAGCTTCACTAATTAAGGTATAGCTGCCACTTATTAAAGCTTGTGATGCAATAATGGTTGCCAGCGTTGCTATAATAATACCCGGTATTAAAAACCAGCCCGGCATTATTTCATAAAAAGGATTTCTTCCCGTTAAAAATTCATCGCCCATATGTAAAGCCCAGGCAGATTGCCCAAGATAGTTTGTGATCAATGCTATTTTTACAAAAGCCCATGTTATTCTGATGTTACGGCGGCCACAGTGCCCAAGATCTGAATACAATGCCTCAGCGCCAGTGGTTGCAAGAAATACTGCCCCTAGCAACCAAAAGCCTTTTGGGTAATGCATTAGTAATTGGTATCCATAATATGGGTTTAAGGCATTCAGCACACCCGGGTAATGCATTATCTGACGGATGCCCAGTATAAACAACATGCTAAACCACACCACCATTATTGGCCCAAAAGCTTTACCCACTTTTTGAGTACCATAGCGCTGAAAGAAGAACAGAAATGATAGAATAACAATTACAATCGGCACAGTGGGTATCTGCTCCAGCCCTTGAATATTACGAATACCTTCTACAGCAGAGGCTACTGAAATGGGAGGTGTAATAATACCATCCGCCAGTAATGTGGTGGCCCCTAAAATAGTGGGTATTACTAATTTTTTGCCGTAGCGTTTTACCAATGCGTATAAAGAAAAAATACCGCCCTCGCCCTGGTTATCTGCCTGTAAGGTCAGCCATATGTATTTGATGGTGGTTTGAATGACCAATGTCCAGAAGATGCAGGAAATGCCACCGTAAATAAGCCCTTCTGTTATTGGCTTGTCTCCGATGATGGCTTTTAAAACGTACAGCGGACTGGTACCTATATCTCCATAAATAATTCCTAAAGCTACCAGTAAAGAAGCGACGGTTACTTTATTCGAAAACCCGGTTTGGTGCTGGCTCATGTTGTTTTGTTTATCATACAAAAATGAGCAGAAGCTTATTGGTAAAAAGTAAAGAGCAGGGTTGTTTGTATAAAGAAAATATAAAGATCAGCAAAAGCGGTAACCCACACCGCTTTCTGTTATGAGGTGTTTGGGCTGATTGGGGTTTTGTTCCAGTTTCTTTCTGAGAGTGCCAATAAATACCCGCAGGTATTGTGTCTCTGTTTGTGCGCCAATACCCCATATTTCTTTCAATATGTATTGATGCGTTAACACCCGGCCTTCATTTTTAGCCAATACTGTCAGCAGGTTATATTCTGTGGCGGTAAGTTTAATTACTTCATTATTTTTTTTCACCTGCCTTGCAGTAAAGTCTATTTCAATATCATCAAATACCTGCGCCGTTTTTGAATTAGTACCGTTGTTACTGCGCATGGCCGCTCTTATACGGGCCAGCAGTTCTGCCGTGCGAAATGGTTTGGTAAGATAATCGGTGGCACCATTGTCTAAAGCAGCAACAATATCAGCTTCCTGGTTTATTACAGAAAGTATTATAACCGGTCCGTTATACCAGTCTCTCAGTTCTTTTAAAATTAAATGCCCGTTTTTATCCGGCAATCCAAGATCCAGTAAAATTAATTGCGGCGGATGATTGGCTGCCATCACCATGCCTTCTTTACCGGTTGCCGCCTGCCACACAGAATAGTCGTTGCTTTCTAAAGTTATTTGCAGCAGCTTTCTTATGGGGGCTTCATCATCTATTATTAAAATTTCCGGCTTATTCATTTTTCAGTTGCTTTAAATAAGATGTGGCTACAGGAATTTTTATTGTAATCAGAAAACCTTTGGGGTGGTTATTAGCGGCATTAATGCGTCCCCCATGCGCTTCTGTAAAACCTTTGGCAATAGAAAGCCCCAGGCCGGTGCCACCGGTTTTAGAACCGGGCAACCTGTAAAATTTATCAAACAAATTGCCCATCAGCGCTGCCGGTATACCACTACCATTGTCTGCAATCGTAATTTGCAGTTCATCATCTTTAACCGTTATGGTTATTGTAATGGTTGTTTCAGGCGGGGTATAGGTAATGGCGTTTTGCAAAATATTATACAAAGCATGGCCCATCAGCCCGCCATCCAGCATGCAATAAGGCAGCTCTTCGTCTTCTTTAAAAATAAGTACCTTATTTTTAAACGATAATTTTTTTAAGGTAAGATGCATCAGTTCATTCACATCGCACCATTGCAGGTTTAATTGCAGCATGCCGGTTTCCAGCCGGCTCATGTTTAGCAGGTTGTCAATTTCTTTATGCAGGCGTGCACCGGCAACTTCAATTTCTTCTAACAATGCGGCCCGGTTTTGTGGTGTAATGGCCGCATCGTATTCCTTCATGGCGTCTACCGCGCCAATAATTGTGGCAACAGGTGTTTTTAATTCATGCGACAGAGAGTTGAATAATGTATTATACAATTCAAGTGTTCTTTGTTTCTCTTCCCGGTCTCTCGATTTTTTTTCTTCCTGCCTGATTTTGTAGGTTAGCACTGCATTGACCACGGCAATAATAAAGTACATGGCAAAAAGCAAAATGTCTTCTGGTGTTTCAATATGAAATGTAAACAGCGGGGGAATGAAAAAGAAGTTCCAGATTAAAGCGCTGAGTAAAGAGGCCGCCAGTACCGGTATAATATCAAACAGCATGGCCAGCACCGATACGGCCATCAGCAGTACCAGTGCTACAATTTTATATCCAATAATATCTTTAAATAAAAAACAGCTGCCTGCAATAAGCACTATTGTGGCAATACCTGCTGCCAGCTGCCGCCATATATTCAGTCTTCTTGTATTTAAAAACCACATGGGTGGGTATGAGCTTAACTAATATGTAAAAGTAACCAATACTGTATAAAGATTTTATAAAGAAGCAAAAAAGGAATGGTTGGTTACCAGCAACAGCAAAAACTCAGCATCGTTGCGTCGCACATGTTAGCGGTAACGCTATGAGGAACGAGTAGCAGTTGCACTTCATCCCGTCTTCTGCGGGACTTGTACAGCAGTCAATTCATTGGCAATACAATCAACCATTGCCGGCCCATTCATCTACTTTAGCATCCAATTTTTTTTGTGCAGCTTTAATGAGCTTGGTTATTACAGGCCGTATTAAAGAAATGGCGGAAAGAAAAATTAACCCGTAGTTTTTATTTAACCAAAAATATAGGAGACAGTATGAAGAAAGTATCGTCCAGATAACTGTAGCAAAACGTGAAATGTATTTTTTCCTTTTTATCGTACTGCTATCTTGTTTTGATTTATGCAGGTACAGAAAAAGTTCTGGCAGTAGAATTAATGTAAGTAGCATGAGCCAATAGGGCCATTCAAAAACAATAAACCCTTTGTTTTTTATTATATCCAGAACTTCTTGCATAGCGATTAAAGTTATACCGTACAAGCCCCGCTAGAGGCGGGATGAAGTGCAACTGCTACTCGTTCCTCGTAGCGTTGCAGCTAACATGTGCGACGCAACGGCTGCTGCACAAAGCGCAACAGCCGGCTCACACCTATCAGCATTAAAATTCGTTGGTGGCTGCAAAATTATTTTTACGATACATCCACTGCCCACTGGTAAAATCGGGGAAGTCTACTGTGGCATTGCCTAAGTCGATACTCTGCTCACTGAGTGGTGTAATGGCACTCCATGCCGCAGCGTCGTACACATCTTGCGGCGTGGGTATATTTCTTTTAATGGCTTCTACAAAAGCATGCAACACAAAAAAGTCCATACCTCCGTGGCCGGCACCTTCTGTTTCTTTGCTCCAGCGGGCCCATAATGGGTGGTCGTATTTTTCTAACCAGGGTTTTGCTTCATCCCACTGGTGGGGTTTGCTTACACCTTCCACATACAGGCTGCGGTTTACATCCATCCACAAACCTTTGGTGCCCTGCACCCGAAAGCCAAGCGAATAGGGGCGTGGCAAATTGGTATCGTGCTGCAGCAAAATGGTTTCTCCGTTGGCGCATTTAATATGCGTGGTTACCAGGTCGCCCAATTTAAATGCTACTTTTGCATTGGGGTGGTTGGCACCGCCTTTGTTTACCACATACTCGTGCAGGCCACGGGCCTTGCTGGCAAAAGAATTGAGTGATACAAAACGGTTGCCGCGGTTAATATCCACCATCATGGCAACGGGGCCAATGCCGTGCGTGGGGTAAAGGTCTCCGTTACGGTGTACGGAGTGGTTGGTGCGCCAGCGGGCTTCAGAAAATCCTTTTTCTCCAAACTCAGCACCGCTGTTATAAGGCTCTATACCGTTGTTGAATTTTACGCCGCGTAAATCGTGCTGGTAACCGCCCTGCAGGTGAATGATTTCTCCGAAAAGGCCCTGGCGTACCATATTGAGTACGGCCATTACATCTCTGCGGTAGCACACGTTTTCTAACATCATTACCTGTGCTTTTTGTTTTTCGGCTTCGTGTACAATTTTCCAGTGATCATCCAGCGTAAGACCAATGATTACTTCGGTGCCAATGTATTTAATGCCGGCCTGCAGGGCATCCAGTATCATGGGGCAATGCCACTCCCACGGGGTGGAGATGATGATGGCATCAATATTTTTTTGTTCCAGCAGTTTGCGGTAGGCAAATTCGTTGCCTTTAAAAACAGGAGGCAGGGGTTTGCTCCGCTCTTTAAAAATATCGGCGGTCATGCCCAGCATGCGATCGTCAATATCGCAAAGAGCAACCACATCCACATCGCTGCGGCGCAGGGCATTGTCGATATGGTTTTGTCCGCGAAGCCCGCAACCGATAAATGCCAGCCGCACTTTGGCCTTGGGGCTGTTGTTGGTATTGGCAAAACCGGACAACACACTGAGAGCGGCTGCCGATAGTGCGGATTGTTTGATAAAAGTATTTCTGTTCATGCGTGATGGTTTGGGTACAAGGTATGAAAATGCATTTAATTGGCGGGGCGGCTTTATAATATTTGTTGCACCAACACATATTTTTGCGCTTTAAATTTCAACTCCATAATTGCATCAGCAGATTCTAATGTCAGCTCATAAATCTCCCCCAATTCGTTATTGTGAAATTGTTCGTTGGCAAAATAGACATAGTCTTTGGTTTTAAAGTTTTCTATTTTGTTGCAAATGGCTGTGTAATTATTGTCTTTTGAAAAATAGATTTCCTGCAGATAGTTTAATTGTTGTTTCA
>JANRMC010000305.1:0-11864 GCA_033761915.1 Flavihumibacter sp. | reverse complement strand
ACTTTAAGAGCAACCTTTTAAACTCTCAACAATTATTGGTTATAGGTTACGGCTTCCAAGATAGAGCCATTAATGAATTTTTGGAAAACCATTTTCTCATATTTAACAAGCAGCTGATAGTAATTGATATTAAAAAACCGGACAACTATCTATTTGAGAAATATTCAGACCAAATTATCTTTTCAGCAAAAGGAGCGACTGGTCACTCATTTAATGAATTTATGCAATGGAAAAAATAGAAATACTGCAGGCAACATTGGGTTTTATGCAAGTTGGGCATGATCAGCAAACATCGCAAATCCAGGCTGTGGTTCAGGCTGGACAAACATCTTTCAACTTTAGTTCTTAAATTCAACTTTATATTTACAATTAGCAGCGGTTGTGGGCAGGCGGAATGCTATTTCCCAACCTGCATAAAGCCCTGCTCGTTGCCTGTAAGCTTAAAACAACACTTTACATAATTTGAACATTTTTGACATTAACAATATTGCAACTTCTATTTTTGGATATGACTTGAGTTACGTAGAACTTATAGGAACACTATTTGGACTCTTATCAGTTTGGTTTGCTGCAAAAGAAAATACATTGACTTGGTCAACAGGACTTATAAATGTTATTTGCTTTTTTGCAATTTTCTATCAAGTGAATTTGTATTCTGATATGTTTTTACAAATTTATTTTTTTATCACAAGTATTTATGGTTGGACGACTTGGAAAAATCATAATAAAAAAGCAAAACCAATTTCTTTATTAACGACTAAACAAAGAATAATTGTTTTATTGATAATTTTATTCTCAACAATAATCTTGGGCTTTTTTGTAAAAAACATTCATTTGTTTTTTTCAAAACTTTTTCCAATTCCTGCATCTTATCCTTATGCCGACACTTTCATTGCAGTTTCAAGTATAATTGCAACTATTTTATTAGCAAAGCGAATTTTAGAAAATTGGTTTCTTTGGATAACTTTAGACATTGTCTGTGTTTTTGTATATGCAAAAAAGCACATTTACTTTATCTCTATCGAATATGCTATTTTCTTTTTACTTGCATCTTATGGTTTATTTCTTTGGATAAAATCAACTAATTATGGAAATAGGCTTAGTATTAGGGAAGTTTAACCCTTTACATTTAGGACACATAGCACTAATTGAATTTGCTCAAGAAAAATGCAATGAACTCATTGTATTAATTTGTGCATCCGATAAAGAAACCACTAACGGTTCAACAAGGTTAAATTGGGTTAAAAATTGTTTTAAAGGCAATCCTAAAATACGACCTATTTTACTGAATTATTTAGAAGCAGAGTTCCCAAACACATCTGTATCATCAAAAGAAGTTTCAACCATTTGGGCATCAAAATTAAAAACCTTGTTTCCTCAAATTGACATTATATTCAGCTCAGAAATTTACGGCAATTATCTTGCAGAAATATTGAAGTGCAGACACATTTGCTTTGACATTGAAAGAAAATCTTTTAATATTTCAGCTTCTGAAATAAATTCAAACATTTATAAATATTGGAATTTTTTGCCTACACCTGTAAGACCATATTATGTGAAAAAGATTTGTCTCTATGGAACTGAAAGCACTGGAAAATCTACAATTACAGAAAAGTTAGCCAATTACTTCCAAACAACATTTGTTCCAGAAATGGCAAGAGAAATTATAGAAGCAACTGAAGAATGTACGGAAAATCATTTAATACAAATAGCCGAATTACAGGCAAAGACAATAAATGAAAAAATAAAAACTGCAAATAAGCTATTATTTATTGATACAGACTTAAATATTACTTCTTCTTATTCACAATTTTTATTTAACAAAAAACTTGTTGTTGACAATTGGGTTGATGAAGCTAACAATTTTGACCTTTATTTATATCTCGATAATGACGCACCATTTATACAAGACGGTACAAGGCTTGACAAAGAAAGAAGAGATGAGCTAAACATATCTCATAAAAAACAACTAATTGGTAAAGGAATAAAATACCAACTTGTGACAGGAAATTGGGATGAAAGATTTGAAAAATCAGTTGAAATCGTAAAAAGACTTTTGGTTGACGAAGAAAGCCAGCATGCAACATGAACTGTGTAAAAAACTCCTCTGCCTTGGTTCCTGTCTCACGAATCAATTTAAATCACTTACCACAAGTCTTTTAAAAAAATAAAATCCTTTTCGTTCAACTCATAATATCTGGCAGAAGAATATTTATACTCATCAGATTTTAGACAGTTGCATAATTCCAGTTAGTGAGACAGAAACCGGGGCGGTAACATTTGTTGAACCCCTGCTATACTGCACAAGGGTGCGACGCAACGGCTGCTGCTATGAAATACTGGTGCTGGTTACCCATAAAAAAACCGCCGCAATGCATGCGGCGGTTTTTTATTTACAAGTATTGTTATTTTTTATAGGTATATACTATATAACCCCATGGTTGTATTTTAAAGGGGGTGGCGCCCAATGTTTCCTGGGTGCCCATAAACACATTATAGGGTTTGCCATGCAATGTGGCATCGCTTACGGTAATGGTTTGCTCTTTGGCAGAAAGGTTGAGTATGACCAACACTTTATCGTTTCCCTTTTGGCGGGTGTATGCATAGAGGGCATTGGTATTGCCTACGTTTACTTTTGCAAAGGCGGCATCGGTGGCAAGCGCTTCGTTGTTTTTACGCAGGGTTAACAATGTTTTGTAAAAAGGGGCCCGCTGGTATTTGCTAAACTCCATGGGGTCTTTTTCAAAGAATTCTATTTTGCGCAGCACGGGCTCTTCCTGTCCGCTATAAATTAAGGGCAGCGTGTTGCGCATGGTTTGTGTAAACACGGCAAAGGGTGCATGCACGGCTCCGGGGAAAGTGGCATAGTCGCTTTTGTTCCAGCTATTTTCATCGTGGTTACTGGTAAAATACAAACGGATGGCACCGGCGGGGAAGGTACTGTCTTGCCGCTGCAATACCGTATCTATAGCAGTGGCATTGGTTTGGCCGGCTGCAATGCGTTTAATGGTCTGAAACATATCCCACGGATAACTGGCATCAAAACCGGCAGTGTGTAAATCGCCCCGGTCGCCTTCGGCCAGCATAAACACCTGCTTTTGTTTTCTTAGCTCGGTAATGCATTCTTTCCAGAAATCGGCAGGCACTTCATGGGCCACATCGCAGCGAAAGCCATCTATATCCGATTCGGTAATCCAATACTTCATTGACGCTATCATACTATCCCGCATGGTGCGGTTATCATAATTCAGGTCGCGGGTATCGCTCCAGTCAAACGCATATTTGGCTTTGCCACTGCTATCGAGTGTGTAAAAATTAAGATGGGTGGTCAGCCAGGGATGATCGGCCCCGGTGTGGTTGGGCACCCAATCGGTGATTACTTTAAAGCCTAAGCCGTGTGCTTTTTTTACCAGGGCTTTCCAATCTTCCATAGTACCAAACTCCGGGTTGGTGGCGCGGTAGTTTTGCACGGCATAGTAACTGCCCAGGGTTCCTTTTCTATCGGTTTTACTGATGGGGGTAATGGGCATGAACCAGAGAATATCCACCCCCATTTCTTTAAGGCGGGGCAGGTGTGCGGCAAAGGCGTTGAATGTGCCTTCTTTGGTATACTGCCGCAGGTTTACCTCGTAAATATTTGACTGTAATGCCCAGGCTGGCATGCCGGCTGCTTGTTTTTGGGTAGTATCGGCAACCGTAGTGCTGGTATTACCCGTATTGTTATTGCAAGCAGTAAAAAATAGCTGGCCAAGCAGTGCCAGCGTTAAAAAACGTTTAGTATTCATGAAAGTATATTTCTGGAAAATTAACCAATTTAAGCCTGTTACCAACACCCTGTTTAGAGGCCGGCTGCAGGGCGTGGCAGAAGGTCGTACTATTTTTAGGCCATTTCAATTATTTCATTATCTTGCCCACAAATTTCTAACTGTTATGAGAATTACCAGACTAACTATTATCACCATTTTAGTAGCCAGTGCTTTTGTATTTAACTCTTGCGATGACCGGGTTAAAGTGGACGTGATTCGTAAAACCGGTTTACCGTTAAGCGGAACCCAGGAAGTGCCTCAAAAGCCGGGACCCGGTGCGGGCACCATGGACGTTGAATATAACAAAAGCGAAAAGAGATTGTATTATAAAGTTACCTGGAGCAGTTTAAGTGGTGCCATTACCGGCTATCACCTGCATGGCCGCGGTAAGAAGGGTTTTAACGCCCCCGTTATTCAAAGCTTCTCTGGTTTTCCGGCGGCAGCTTCGGGTACTTTCAGCGGCTCTTTCTTTATTGATGGTGTTGTTTATACTGAAAGCGACTTAATGGCTGGCGAGTACTATATTAATATTCATACCGCATTAAACCCCGGTGGTGAAATACGCGGACAAATAGAATTCTGATAAACATTTTTGTTGTTTATGAAATAGCAAACGGTCTCTGTAAAACAGGGGCCGTTTTTTATTGCAGGCGAATGCGGGGGTCTACAATGCCGTATAATAAATCGGCCAGTATATTTATAAAAATGAAAAAGGCCGCTGATACCAGTACACTGCCCATTACTACCGGAAAATCTAATTTCTCTAAAGCATCTACCGTTACTTTACCAATACCCTTCCAGCCAAAAATATATTCAACAAAGAAGGCGCCGGCTAATAATTCTGCAAACCAGCCGGTAATAGCGGTAATAACGGGGTTGAGTGCGTTTCTTAAGCCATGCTTCCAGGTTACCTTCCATGCTGGCAGCCCTTTGGCAATGGCGGTGCGTATATAATCCTGGTTCATTACATCCAGCATGGCACTGCGGGTAAGCTGTGTAATAATAGCCAGTGGCCGTATACCCAGTGTAAGCGCCGGAAGTATTAAGTTAGAAAAAGTAAAATAGCGATGCCCATCGGTTTCATCTAAATCGAACCAGCTGCCCGTCATGTGCAGGCCGGTATAATTGGTAAACACAAAGCCAAAGAGATAGGCAATGATGATACCCATAAAAAAAGAAGGGGCTGAAATACCCAATATGCTACTGAAGATGGCTGATGTATCCAGCCAGGTATCTTTTTTTAGTGCTGCCACCACACCTAATACTATGCCAAAGAATGTGGCAATAAGCATGGCTGCTATGGCTAATAATAAGGTGCCGGGCAGCGCTTCCATTAACACAGCGCTTACTTCTTTTTTGCTTTGGTAACTACGGCGCAGGTAAGGCGCTTTGATGGCCAGTTTAGTTGCACCACCAATAAAGAACCCTTTTAATTTTTTTTGGGTAATATCTTCGGTACTATGAAAAGCAATGGGTGAAACATCATTGAGGTATAAAAAAAACTGCTTCCATTTTGGCTGATCGAGGTACAATTCTTTTCGGATGTTTTCTTGTGTGGCCGCATCGGCCCGCTGGCCCATTACCAAACGTGAAGGATCGCCAAAACCCTGAAATAAAAAAAACACCAGTATCACCACGCCCAGCATTACCAACAGGCCATACAAAAAACGTTTGATGATGAATTGTAACAATGCAATAGTTTTAGCTTCAATTTACGCCAGTAATATGAATGATGAGTTACTGCTGCACAGATTCTTTAGCCGCTTTATCAAAATCGGCACCGGCCCATTTGTTCAGTATCACCCCTTTTTTTATAAAGTATAAGGTTGGGTTGGCCCGGGCGGCTGTTTTAATGGCCACATAATCGCATTTTAAAACTGGCAGTTGGGTTTTATCTTTTAATTTATCAGGTGTTGAAGTAACTATATAAACCGGTATATTTTTTTGCTGCAATGCGGTTACCGTGTTTTCAAATGAAGGCAGCAGGTTGGTTTCTTTTTCATTGTAGAACAATAAAGCAATCGTATTTTCTTTAGCCAGTAATGCCTGGGTAGAATCAATATCATCCAGCGTGGTTAAAGTAAAATCTTTAATTGCCGGTTCTGCATTGCCTTTACGTACCAGTTTATCGTAGCGCTTTATAAAATGATAGACAGAATCGTCAAAATCATCGGGGAAATTATTATTGATGATTTCTAATTGCTTTCCTTCTTTTTCGTATACAAAAGTTACCACGGTACTGTCTGCAATAGCACCGGGTGGCACTTTCATTTTTTCCGGAATATAGTTTCCTTTTTTATAGGGCAGGCAATCGGCAACCGGCAGGTATTTTAAAACATACCATTGCCCTGCAAAAGAAAACAATGTGGTAAGTAATAATAAACCAATAGTAATGCCTGGTTTAAAAACAGGTTGTATTTTTTTACGGTATAGAAAGATGAACAATATCAACATCAGCAGAATAATATCTTTCATAAAAGATTGGTCGGCCGTAAGCGGAATGCAATCTCCAAAACAACCGCAGGTGCGTATTTTGCCACTAAACAAGGCATAGCCCGTAAGAAATGTAAAAAACACAATCAGCAGCAGCAACAACCAGCTGAACAAATTCATCTTCCAGCCCAGCAGCACGGCCACGCCTGCAATAATTTCAAAAGCTATCATCAGTATTGAAAAAGCCAGTGTGTAATCGTTTAAAAAATGCCAGCCCCATACTTCAAAAAACTCCTGCATTTTATAGCTTAACCCCAACGGATCATTGGCCTTTACCAGGCCGCTGAAAATAAATAACACACCAACAATCAGCCGTGCTAAACCTAATATTATTTTCATGTGTAAATATTATTTTTTTAATAAGGTCACATGTTATTCGCCCTAAAATTTTCATCGCCTTTGGTACAATAGCTCGAAAATTTTATGGCTCATTTCATGTGTAAATTTTTATTTTTTAGGGCTGCTTATTTTATCCGCATTAAAACTTTATTCGGTTGCGTCAATTTGCTCACAAAAAATTATCGCTCATTTCAGGTGCTGTGTTTCCCTTCGTTTATTAATATTAAACCAAAAACCGAGTAATTGATAATATCATAATAATTGGCATCAATGCCTTCACTTATAATGGTGCGCCCCTGGTTACTGATGATTTGTTTAATGCGCAGCAGCTTAGCCAATATCAGGTCGGTAAAACTTTCCTGACTCATATCCCGCCAGGCTTCGCCGTAATCATGGTTTTTATCCTGCATCAGTGCTTTTGCTTTTGCCACTTTGCTGTTGTATAAATTTTCAACCTGCTCTACCGGTAATTCATCTGCTTCATGTTTATCCAGCTCCAGTTGTATTAAACCAATAATGCCATAGTTTAAAATGCCTTTAAACTCAGATACAATATCATCGCCAACCTTCTGCTGCTTATTTTCCTGTATGGTGCGGATGCGTTTGGCTTTAATAAAAATCTGGTCAACCACAGAAATGGTACGCAGCACCCGCCAGCTGGTGCCATAGTCTTTTGTCTTTTTTAAAAATATATCTCTGCAGGCAGCAATGGCTGCATCGTATTGTGTATTGGTAGCTGTCATAAAAAATTGCATGTACCGGGTAAACTACCACCACGCATGGCAGTGCTGTTGTATTTATATTTTACCCATTACCTTTATCGTTCAAAAATAATAAGAACACAGCAATGTTTACGCTTAATTGTAATGGAAGACTGCTAATAATTGAAGAACCCATTGTAATGGGCATACTAAACAGCACCCCCGATTCTTTTTACGAAGAAAGCCGCGTAAACAATACCAGCGATATTATTACCAAAGCCGGACAAATGATTGCCGAAGGTGCCACTATTATTGATGTGGGCGGACAAAGCACCCGGCCCAACAGCCAGCTATTATCTGCCGCTGAAGAAACCGCCAGGGTAATACCTGCTATTACCGCACTGGCAAAAGCCTACCCGGCTGTGTTTATTTCTGTAGATACTTTTTATGCCAGCACGGCTGCTGCCGCTGTTGCCGCTGGTGCCAGTTTGGTAAACGATGTTAGCGGCGGCAGTATGGATGCTGCTATGCACCGCACCGTTGCCAGCCTTAACGTGCCCTATGTATGCATGCACCTGAAAGGCACCCCCCAAACCATGCAAACACAGGCACAGTATAAAAATGTTACGGCAGAAGTGCTGGAGTATTTTGCCCAACAGCTACAACAATGCAAAGCCGCCGGTATTAAAGATGTGTTGATTGACCCCGGCTTTGGTTTTGCAAAAGATGCTACGCATAATTTTCAGTTATTAAAAAATCTGGCGGTGTTTAAACAATTGGGTTGCCCCATACTGGCCGGCCTCTCCCGCAAAAGCACTATCTATAAAACCTTGGGCATTACCGCTGCAGAAGCATTAAACGGCACCACCGTGGTTAATACACTGGCCTTGCAAAACGGCGCATCCGTTTTGCGGGTGCACGATGTTAAAGAAGCCATGGAAGCTATTAAACTGTATCAATTGTATAAAATGGTGTAGCCAGCAGTAGTGCTGGTGGCAACAGTGGTTGCGTCGCACACTTGTACTGAAGAATAGGTATCAGCTAAAAGGTATGGGGCTTAAGGCTTCAAGCTTTTGCCTTATACCTTTTACTATTGTTGAAGTGTGCCCCGAAAGCATGGCTCAAATCCACTCGGGGTTTTCAACGGGCAACAATGCTTAACCGGAGTTACTGCGGCTGGTTACCTGCCGGCTTCTTTACTTTTAGGGGTGTGGCAGTTTTGTTAACCGCCGGCTTTTTTGCTGCCCGGTTAAATGTATACGCCAGTGTAATGCGGTAGTTACGGGTGCGGGTGGTGCTATAACTTTCATTAATAAAATTGCGGCCATAGGTTATACTTCTGTAGCGCTGCTGTATAAACGGATCGATGGTATTAACTGTTACAATAAATTTCTTTTTAAAGAATTTATACTGCGCCCCAATGTTCATAGAAACCGTCCACCGCACCAGGCCTTGCGGGTTGGCAAAACGGTTAAAGGTAAAGTTGCCGGTAAAGTTTAATACATCTGTGGGTATATAATTGGCATTTAAACCAGAAGTAAATGAGCCGCCATTGCGATAGCGGTTCTTTGTTCTGTCGTACAAACTGTATTGGTTATAGGTGTAAGAGGCGCTGTAGTTAAGCCGCATTTTTTTAGAGAGGGTATACCCGCCCCAATGGCTCAGTTCATACTCCTGCCGGTTACTGATATTATCCCAGGTTACCTGTGTTTTACCATCGGGCAGCAGGGTGCGTATGGTTTGATAAATATCTTCTACTTTATTAAAGCCCACTCCAAAATTAAAAAAGAATTTAGCCGTGGTTTTACCGGTTACCACATCAAAATTATGACTGAGGCTGGGCTTTAAATACGGGTTACCAAAACGAATGTTATACGGGTCGCCATAATCAATACTGGGGTTCATTTCACCAATGCCGGGCCTGCGTATGGTGCGTCGGTAAGCAAAGGTCAGGTTCCAGCGATCCTTCCACATGCGGTTAAAGTTTACAAAAGGCAGCAGGCGGTTGTAATTGTTATTTACATCGGCCAATTTGGTAAGTGCAAACGCCACAAGGGTTTGCTCAAAAGATAATCCTGCCGTAACAGACATACCTTCTTTTATTATTTGCCTTGCACTGGCGCGGTACGTAATAGCGGTTTGATGAAATTTAAAATCGTTACTCAGCAAATCGCTCTGCACAAATTCTCCATCAGGCTTTTTCAAAAAATTGGTTTGTTGTATTATATGGCTATTAGAACGGTTAAGCACCACGCCGGTGGAGAGATACGTTTTTTTGGTGCCCAATGGTTTATCGTAACCAATGTTTACGGTAAACCCGTTGTTGCGGCTTTTATTAAACTGCTGCTGGGTACTGTCAATACCATTGGGTGTGTGGTCAGGGTTAAAAAACTCCTGAAAAAAATAGCGGTCGCTCTGGTTGTATGAATAGTTTGAACCGGCAATAATACGCAACTGTTCTCCGGGTAATTTGCCTTTATGCGTGTAAGTAATATTTAAAGACGGGTTATAGTTTTTTCCTTCGCTGCGAATGTTGCGTTCGCTTAAGCGGTAAATATCTTTAAACTGGTTGCGGTTGGTGTATTCATTCCAGCTTTGGTTGTTAGAAATGCCCTGGTTATACAGCAGCTGCACATTCAGCAGATTGCGTTTGTCAAAATCATAATCAATACTCAGGCGGGTATTGGGCCGCACATTGCGGTTTTTAAACTGGTTTACATTGCTGAAGTAGTTTGAAGAGTCGGTATAAATATTCTCGCGGTTGGTATAACCGCCACCATTAAACCGATTATAGCCGGCACCAATTAAAAAATTTATCGCCAGTTTGTTTTTACGGTAATTAATATTGGTATTGGTGCTGTACTCCCCTCTCGATCCGGCGGAAACATTAATGCGGCCACCAAAACCCACGCGGCCTTTGCGGGTAACAATATTTATTACACCCCCCTGCTCATTGGCATATTGTGGTGGTGGGTTGGTCATTACTTCAATTTTTTCTATAGAGCTGCCGGGCATAGATTCTAACAGGTCCTGCAACTGCTGGGCATTTAACTGCACGGGCTTATCGTCTATTAAAATGCGGGGCTCTTTGCCTCTTACGGTTAGTTTTCCATCAGCATCTGAACTTACCAATGGCACTGTTTTTAATAATTCATTGGCCGTGCTGCCGGCACTGAGTGCAGAAGCAGAAGCGTTAAAAGTAATATTACCTTCTTTACTTTCTATTAAAGGTTTTTCGGCAAACACAATCACCTCTTCCAGGTTGGCTGATGAGGCAAGGTGCAGCACTAAATCGGGCAAATTAAAATCGTGTCTTTCTGTACGCAGGTAAATACTATCCAGCTGCAATGTTTGAAAACCGGTATAACTGATGCGCAGGCGGTAATACCCCATGGCAAGACCGGTAAAACCAAAACTGCCTTCTTTATCGGTTAGCTGCTGTTTGCGGGCCGCACTGTCTTTGTAAGGTATTAGTTGCACGGTAGCGTTGGCTAAAGCTTTTTGTTTTTCATCCTGCAGGTTGCCGGTTATAATGCCGGGGGCTGCTGTCTGGGGCTGCTGGCCCAACGCAATGCCCGTTAAAAGAACCAATAAGCAGGTAGCTATCCATTTCATGTATTTATAAAATTAGGCCGGGCTTTTAATACAATACCCGTTAAATAAGTAAACGGTTTTATTTGGTTAGGGATGGACAGCATAGCACAGGTGGGCAGCCGTTGCGTCGCACACTTCAACAGAAGAAAAGGTATAAGCTGTAAGGTTTAGGGTGTAAGTTCATAAGCCTTATGCCCCATACCTTTTACCTTAGTTGAAGTGTGCGACGCAACCGGGGCCGGGCTTTGTACAAAAGCTGGCCCCTACCAATCATCCAACTCTTTGCTGCCACTCTGTCACCATTTTGGGTTTTTCGCTATCTTTGCCCTCCACAAAAAATTACTTCATTCATGCAGGAAGGTTTGTTGCATAAAGAAATTGATGAAACCCGGCAGGGAGAGGCTTTTGCGCCTTTTGCCAACGAGGTAAACAACTATAAAAAGAAGTTTTATATAGAAAGCTATGGCTGCCAGATGAATTTTGCTGATAGTGAAATTGTAGCTGCCATTTTAAACGAAAATGGGTTTGGTGCCACCCGTAACGCCGCCGAGGCTGATCTTGTTTTTTTAAACACCTGCTCCATTCGCGAAAAAGCAGAGCAAACGGTGCGCAAGCGTTTAACAGAATTCAGAAAAGCCAAATTACAGAAGCCGGGCTTGCTGGTGGGTGTATTGGGCTGTATGGCCGAACGCTTAAAAAGCAAATTTTTAGAAGAAGAGAAACTGGTGGATATGGTGGTGGGCCCCGATGCTTACCGCACTTTGCCCGGTCTTATTGAAGAAGCAGAAGGCGGACAAAAAGCGGTGAACGTTCTTTTAAGCCGCGATGAGACCTATGCAGATATTGCGCCCATTCGTTTAGATAATAATGGGGTTACCGGCTTTGTAAGCATTATGCGGGGTTGTAATAATATGTGCAGTTTTTGCGTGGT
>JANRMC010000304.1:0-21826 GCA_033761915.1 Flavihumibacter sp. | reverse complement strand
CCCGCGCCTTTGGCGCGGGTCTCTCTTTTACAGATTTGAACAAAGTAATACCCCTGCATTTTATATGGCTGATTCTTCTTATTTTTCCAGATAACTAAACCCCTGCTATGCAAACAGCCTCAAAAAAAGTAGTAAACGGTTGGGCTATGTACGACTGGGCCAACAGTGTTTACAATTTAGTTATTACCACCACCTTCTTTCCGGCGTATTATGCCGCTGTTACGTCATTAGAAAATTTCCCAGATGGAATAAAATTTTTAGGCCGCACTTATGTAAATACAGAACTTAAAGATTACGTATTAGCTGTTGGCTTTTTAATTATTGCCCTGCTTTCACCGGTACTTTCGTCAATAGCAGACTATAAGGGTAATAAGAAAAATTTTATGCGCTTCTTCTGTTATATGGGTGCCGCCAGCTGTTCTCTCCTCTATTTTTTTGATAAAAACAATCTCTCGCTTGGTTTACTCTGTTTCATGTTTGCGGGTATTGGTTTTTATGGCAGTCAGGTTTTTTATAATTCCTACCTGCCAGATATTGCTGCGGAAAAAGATATGGACCGCATCAGCGCCAAGGGGTATAGCATGGGGTATATAGGTAGTGTAATTATGCAATTAGTAGGGTTTGCATTGGTGCTGGCCATGCCCAACAGTGCATTACCCTTAAAACTCACCTTTTTATTGGTAGGTTTATGGTGGGCTGGTTTTGCACAAATACCCTTTAGTCGTTTACCCATCAGCGCCAAATCTGAAAGACAATCAAAAAAACATGTTTTGGTCAACGGTTTTCATGAGTTAAAACTGGTTTGGGACCAGCTGATTCATATGCCAGTTTTAAAACGTTTTCTTACCGCTTTCTTTTTTTACAGCATGGGGGTGCAAACAGTTATGCTGGTGGCAATAGACTTTGGTATTAAAATATTAAAGCTGGAAGACTCAAAACTGATTATTACGGCAGTAATTATTCAACTGGTAGCTATTGGCGGCGCCATTGGCATGTCAAAGCTTTCTGCTATATATGGTAATATAAAAGTGCTGATGTTTACCGTGCTGCTATGGATTGGTGTTTGTGTGTCTGCTTACTTTATTACCACAGAACTGCAGTTTTATATTATTGCCTCGCTGGTTGGGTTGGTAATGGGGGGCATACAATCTATGAGCCGCAGTACGTACGCTAAATTTATGCCCGAAACAAAAGACACGGCTTCCTTCTTCAGCTTTTATGATGTAACTGAAAAACTGGCCATTGTTATTGGCTTATTCAGCTTTGGGTTTATTGAGGGTATTACCAATGATATGCGCAATTCTGTACTGGTTTTAATTGTATTTTTTGCACTGGGTTTGGTGGCACTCATCTTAACTTCGTACAAGGTAAAAAGAACAAATGCCTGATTACAGTTATGAAGCTTTACACCATTAATACCGGTTATTTTAAATTGGATGGCGGTGCCATGTTTGGCGTGGTGCCAAAATCTATATGGAATAAATTAAACCCTGCCGATGAAAACAATCTATGCAGCTGGGCCATGCGTTGTTTGTTAATAGAAGATGGTAACCGCCTCATTTTAATTGATAATGGTATTGGCACTAAACAGGATGCTAGATTTTTAAGCCATTATCATTTGCATGGTACCGATACACTTGAAACGTCTCTGGCAAAAAACGGTTTTCATAAAAACGATATTACAGATGTGGTGCTTACCCACCTGCATTTTGATCATTGCGGAGGTTCTGTTGAAAGGGTGGGCGATGCATTATTGCCTGCTTTTAAAAACGCCATTTACTGGAGCAATGAAATGCACTGGCAATGGGCCACCCAACCCAACGACCGGGAGAAAGCATCTTTTTTAAAAGAAAACATTTTACCCATACAAGAAAGCGGCCAGCTGCAATTATTAAAAAGCAGTAATGCAGCACCGGCCAGCATACCTGCACAATTAGAAACAATAAACAGTGGTATTACAACGGCGCTATCTTACATTATTGTAAACGGGCATACAGGTGCTATGATGTTGCCTAAAATACAATATAAGGGACGGCAATTGGTGTTTATGGCAGATCTGTTACCGGCAGTAGCCCACCTGCCCATACCCTATGTTATGGCATATGATATGTTTCCGTTAACCAGCCTGCAGGAAAAAAAATGTTTTCTTACCGAAGCATTAAATAATAACTATACCCTCTTCTTTGAGCATGATCCGTTGGTGGAATGCTGTACGCTGCAACAAACAGAAAAAGGAATACGCAGCAAAGAACAATTTTCGTTGACAGATTTTTAAGAGTGTTTATTTCTTATCAAACGTTTTTAAATACGTCATGCTTTGCGGCACCTGCTCCATAGAGCGGGAAGATTCATCTTCTATAAAAAGATATTTTACACCCCATTTGCGGGCAATTTTATATATCGCTTCAATACCCACATCGCCGGTGCCCAGCACCACATTGGTTTCTACATCAGCCCGGCCAAACTCATTGCCTGTTGTTCCAATTTTTCTGTCTTTTAAATGCATTAACGGAAAACGATCGCGGTATTTTTTTAAAAGAGCTACCGGATCTTGCCCTGCATGCTTTATCCAAAATACATCCATTTCAAAATTTACGTAAGCCGGGTACATACGCACAGCCATATAATCAAACAAGGTTTCTTTCTCATAAGGCACAAACTCATACCCATGAGCATGGTAGCATAATGAAATGCCATTTTCCTTCAATATCCTTCCGGCGGTATTAAAAACCACCAGTGCTTTATTGGCATCTTCTAAAGTAAATGCTGTTTCTTTATGGGGTATCCATGAACACATTACGTATTTGGCGCCATACAATTTTGCCCTGGCCATAACGCCTAAAATATTTGTTTCAATTTCCTTATAATCGGCACCAATACTTATGGCGGTTAACTGGTTTTTATCCAGTAACGCTTTAAAAGCACTATCGGTTAAACCATATGTGGCACCAGCTTCCACTTGTGTAATGCCCATTTTTGCAACAGCCTCTAATGTGCCGGGTACATCTTTTTTTAATTGTTCTCTGAATGAGTATAACTGCACGCCCACTTTATCCTGCGCAATTGTTGCCGACGTTATGAATAGCATTACTGCTATAATACAAAACTTCATATGGTGTTATTTGTAACTAAGATAAGTATTTAATGCGGAAGCAGCTTTTAAGAAAACCTGTTGCCACCGGCACTGCTGTTGAACGGAGCGTCGCAACGATGTTGATTCAGTTGTTACAGATTGTTACATAGTTTTTGAACCCGGCAATAGTGGTACCGGCAACATGGTTGCGTCGCACACTTCAACGGCACCTCTTTTATGAGCGGATAATAATTGCTACCAGTTATGTAAAAATAATTTTGAGTTGGATTTTACAACACCACCATATCGGTAACTTTCAACGCCGTGGGGTTTAACAGTTCGCAAGGCTTAATACCGGTATGTTTTTTAAATGCAGTGGAAAAATGTGAGATGGATGAATAGCCCAGCAGCATAGATACTTCTGTTACGCTTAAGCCTTTTTCATACAACAGGTAGCGTGCATGTTCCATACGCTGGCTCTGGTAAAAATCAAATACCGTGGTGCCAAACAATTCTTTAAAGCCTTTTTTAAGATAGCACTCGTTAATAGCCACTTTACGGCTTAACTCTTTTATGGTAAGCGGTTGCCCAATATGCTGTAATAAAATTTCACGGGCTTTAATAATTTTTTCACGGTCTGCCTCATTAGCCAAAAACTTGCACTGAAAACTTTCTACTTCTTTTGTATCTCCCAGCATACACTCCAGACTATACAATAACAGCATCTGGGTTTGTGCATTTATAAAAATATTTTCCAGGCTGCCGGTATAGTTATGGTTTAACAACGTTTCCAGCACCATGCGGGTGCGGCTGCACAAGCTTAATGTTTTACTGAATGAAGAAGCATGTGTAAAGTGTAAAATATCATCTGTTAGCGCTCCTTTTATTTTACCCGGCGTAATAAACTGAGATAAATGCAATGGTGAAAAGCGAAAGCTTACCACATCTGTACTTTCCACCCGTTCTGCGCAGGCAGGTGATGTATTTAGTTTGCAGGAATCACACTCTGTATGTTTCTGTTTGCAATACATATTGCCGCTGATGCAAAACCGAAGCTCCAGAAAATTATCGGCTGTATTTTCTTTTTTATAATTGTATACCAACATACCCACATCATCCATACCCCAGGCCTGATTTTTACGGTAGCGCTTTATAGCATATTGTACAGAGCCGGGGGTCTGCTGCTCCTTTTCGTGCAGCAACTCCATTTCG
Source organism: Flavihumibacter sp. (assembly GCA_033761915.1). Lineage (GTDB taxonomy): Bacteria > Bacteroidota > Bacteroidia > Chitinophagales > Chitinophagaceae > JACMLD01. The sequence continues at coordinate 17,541 of JANRMC010000304.1, read as the reverse complement.
TGCTGCATGGTGGGGCGGCGGTAAGCCAGTGCTAATATATCTTGTGGCTGAAACATTGCGATGGCAAATTTACATGCTTTTTATAAAAACAGTTATTTGTTTATGGGTTATGCATCGTTATTTATTAGTTATTGTCTTATTTTTATTATCATAAATTTTACCACCATGAGAATGAAGTGTTTATTTTTTACATTACTGATTGTTGGTATACAACAAGCAAATGCCCAGCAATGCCAGGTGGCTGTTACAGCTCTGGCCGGCACTTATACCGGCGATTGTAAAGACAATAAGGCTGAAGGTTTTGGTAAAGCAGTTGGAGAAGACAGCTATGAAGGGAATTTTAAAGAAGGATACCCTAGTGGCCGGGGTAAATACACCTGGAAGAATGGGAGCTGGTTTGAAGGGAACTTTAAAAAAGGTCTTAAAGATGGCGAAGGAATTATGCATATTAAAAATGAGCAGGGGGCAGATAGTATAGTTACCGGTACCTGGAAAAACGATGTATTCAGTAAAAAGAATGATCGCAAATATGTTATTCATACCAAAAGCTATGGTGTACAAACGGTAAGTGTTAATTCTGATAAAAGCGGTAGCGGATTGAGCGAAATTAATTTAACGCTTGAAAGTGTATCGGGAGGGTCTTTTGATATGCACGGAGAAATACCCAAACCGCAGTTAACCATGGTGGAAGTAAAGCAGGGCAGTTTTGTAATGCGCAGCGACGTGGACAATATGCAAAAAAGAATGGTGGTGTATTTGCGTGATGTGGTTTTTCCTTTCAGGGCAGTATTCAGAATTACGCAAGGCACAGTATTAGAAGATGTGGAGATTGAATTTTTAGAAACCAGCCGCTGGAAGGTTGATATAAAACTGCGCCAGTAAGCCGGGCTTATTGCTGCTGTTGCAAGGTGCGACGCAACCGGTGCCTGGCTTTTAGTAATGCCAGATCAACATATAAAATTAAACCCCGCTGCAGCGGGGTTTAATTTTATAATTTAATTTCTTCTTCGTGTTTATCAAAAAAATGAAACTCGGTTAAATGATAATTGGTGTTTTCTTTCAGGTTAAGTGGTTTCTTTAAACGCCATTTCCATTTCCAAAGTTTTGAACTGAACCAACGGCCCTTGGTAAGGTATGCATACATTATTGGATGTACAACCAGTGTTAGATTGGTATGCTGGTGTGTATAGAGATAATTTAGATTTTTTTCAATTTCATCTTCTAAAACAAGGGCAGATGAAATTTTGCCGGTACCGCTGCAGCTGGGGCAAAGCTCTTGGGTATTAATATTTACTTCTGGCTTCATGCGCTGGCGGGTTACCTGCATTAAACCAAATTTTGAAATGGGCAGCACCGCATGTTTGGCACGGTCTGGCTGCATAAATCCTTCCATAGCTTCCATCAGCTTACGCTTATTATCCGGAAGCTTCATATCAATAAAATCAATTACAATAATACCGCCCAAATCTCTCAAACGCATCTGGCGGGCAATTTCTTCAGCAGCTTCCAGATTGGTTTCCATGGCGTTTTGCTCCTGGTTATTGCTAACGCTTTTGTAGCCGCTGTTAACATCAATTACGTGCAGGGCTTCTGTATGTTCAATAATAAGATATGCGCCGCTGGGTAAATTAACAGTTTTGCCAAAAGCTGCTTTAACCTGCTTGGTAATACCGTATTGATCAAAAATAGGAGAGCCGTTATGATAAAATGAAACTATCTCAGCCTTTTCTGGTGCTATTCGCTGAATATAATTGCGGGTATCGTTATAAATATTTTTATCGTTTACTACAATGCGGTTAAAATCTGCATTGAGTAAATCTCTTAAAATGCTGGTGGTTTTAGTTTGCTCACTTAAAATTTTTGCTGGAGCAACGGCATTTTTCAGGTTAGACTGTATGGTCTTCCAGGTTTGCACCAGATCAGAAAGATCTTCATGCAGTTCTGCTGTGTTTTTGCCTTCTGCCGCCGTTCTTACGATTACGCCAAAATTCTTGGGCTTAATGGCCTCAATTATTTTTTGCAGGCGTTTGCGCTCATCAGCTGAATGTATTTTACGGGAAACTGCAACAATATCATTAAACGGAGTAATAACCACAAAACGCCCCGGCAACGAAATTTCGCAACTAAGACGCGGGCCTTTGGCAGCAATGGGTTCTTTTAATATTTGTACCAGTATATTGGGTTTGCCAGAAAGTACTTCATTAATCTTACCTGTTTTAATAATCTCTGGTTCTACTTGAAAAGTAGCAAAGTCAAAACCATTTTGGTTTTGATCTGTAATGGCCTGTTGTGTAAACTTCAGTAGAGATTTGGCATAGGGGCTCAAATCGGTATAATGCAGAAATGCATCTTTTTCAAAGCCAACATCCACAAATGCAGCATTCAACCCGGGTATAAGCTTTTTAACTTTACCCAGGTATAAATCGCCCACAGCAAAACTGGCATCGGCTTTTTCGTTATGCAGTTCTACTAATTTTTTATCCTCTAAAAGGGCAATTTCCACGCCTTGCGGCGCAGCATTAATAATTAATTCCTTGTTCAAGCGTAATCACATTTAAAAAATCCAACCATCACACACTAAAAGGAAAAGGTGCTGAGTAGACTTACGTGCAGGTATATAATTATAGCTAAATCAAATTTGCAATCGCAGCGAGCTATATACCAGAAATAAGAGTTCAGCAAAAAGAAACAGGTCCGTTATAATTTATACACACACTATAACGGACCCGTTAAAGAGGAGGAATAATCTTACTTGTTCTTCTTCTTATGACGGTTCTTTCTTAGTCTTTTTTTACGCTTATGCGTTGCTATTTTATGACGCTTTCTCTTTTTACCACAAGGCATCTTGCTTCAATTTTATTTGTTAAACAATTATTTTAAAGTCTTAATCTTTGCTTCTATCTCTTTTACCATTTCGGGGTTACGCATGTATTGCTTACCATGCTGGTACCACTTTATAGCATTAGGCCGGTTACCCATTCTTTCATAGGCTTCTGCCAGCATAAATACAGCTTCCAGATTATGGGGTTCTTTAGCGGTTACTTTATTCAATCTTTCAATTGCTTTATCTAATTGACCGCTATAAACACCCCCAATACCCAACATTAACTGTGCATACATATTTGAAGAGTCTTTTCTTACCACTTCTAATATTTGTTGTATGCCCTGCATTACTTCTTGCGGGTTGGCGGCAGAACTGCCAAAAATATAACAGCTACCCAAGTCAACCTTTAATGAATCATTAGCAGGATTTAATGCTACAGCCTTTTCAAACAACTCCCGGGCCTGATCGGCCATCCACTGTTTCATAACGGGTTGATTGCTTCCTTTCAATGCCGTTAAAAACTGGCGGGCAGCAAAGGTGAGGTTTTTTTCAGAATTTTCCAATTTAGCTGCAGCGGCTGTATAATATGCGTAGGGTTCAAAAAACTGAACCGAATCTTGCCAAAATCCGGCAAGCTGGCGGTAAACTTTTATTTGCTGTTCTTTTACATCTCCTCTAACCACAGCAGTCTCTAAACCACTAACATATGCCTGTTGGGCAGGTGTAAGTTTTTCTTTAGCAGCCTGTAAGATAGTGCTAAATGCAAGAGGTTGGGTCGTGGAATTGCTGTCATCAGCCGCCTTAGCAGTCTGCTTCTTGGGCGGAACGGTAGGGGCAAAAAAATACAATATACCCAGTAATACTATACCGGTACCCACCAAAATAATCTGTTGTAGCTTCACCTTCTTTTAAATTAGAAGCGCAAAGTTACATTTCATCATCGGGGTTTGGCTGATTTTCCGGAATAGTTTGCAACTTTTTCACTTCCTGTACAAACTCCTTGGCGGGCTTAAAAGCAGGAATGAAATGCTCAGGAATATGAACCGCCACATTCTTTTTAATGTTACGGCCAATTTTTGCTGCCCGCTTTTTAGTAATAAAGCTGCCAAATCCCCGGATGTAAATGTTTTCTCCTCTTGAAATTGTTTCCTTTACTTCCTTAAACATTGTTTCAAGGGCTACCAGTACATCTACCTTAGGGATGCCGGTTTTTTCAGCAATTTGATTGATGAGGTCTGCTTTTCTCATTGTAAAAAATCTTAAAGGGTTTATGAACTTATCGGTTGTATAACGCAAAAATTACGTTTTTCATATCTCCCTCAGAACCAATTTTATGTGAATTTAATGGTTTTTTCCATTTATAACAAGCAAAAGCTAAAAGATTGATAGCCAGCTTTTGCTATTTTTTATTTTTTTATTATGTTGGCTTCAGGGTCATTACCAGGCATTGTTGTGTCACTCATTTGTACTTTTTGTTAGCATATCGGCAGTACCCAAACGCCATAGCCTTTTTTTTAAAAGAAATTCAAACAGTTAAATGCAATGGGTGTTTCATAAATAAACAGTCTTAACTATTTTGCCAACAATATGCCAGCACCCTTTACCCAACAACTTTTAAAATGGAATAAAGAAAAAAACAACCGCTCCATGCCTTGGAAAGGAGAGAAAGACCCTTATAAAATCTGGTTGAGTGAAATTATATTACAACAAACAAGGGTAGAACAGGGGCTTGATTATTATAATCGCTTTATTCAGGCTTTTCCTACCGTAAAAAAATTAGCCGCGGCACCAGAACAGCAGGTATTTAAATTATGGGAAGGGTTGGGCTATTACTCCCGTTGCAAAAACTTAATTCTTACAGCCAAAATAATTACAGAAAAATATAATGGCCGTTTTCCTGGCAGCTACGAGGAAATTTTACAATTAAAAGGTGTTGGGCCCTATACAGCCGCCGCCATAGCATCTTTTGCTTTTGAGCTTCCGCATGCTGTAGTAGATGGAAATGTGTTCAGGGTGCTTTCTCGTTACTTTGGTATATCTACACCGGCAGATAGTACAGAGGGTAAGAAATTATTTAACCATCTTGCCAATCAATTACTCGCAAGCAAACAACCCGCTGCTTATAACCAGGCAATAATGGATTTGGGGGCCACTGTTTGCAAGCCTCAGCAACCTCTCTGCGAAAGCTGCTATCAAAAAAAAGATTGCCGGGCTTTTAATAATAACTGGGTAAACCTGCTGCCGGTAAAAGAGAAAAAAATAACCATAAAAAAACGCAGCTTCTATTATTTTGTTTTTATCAGCCAAAAAGGTGTAGCTATTAAAAAAAGAACTGCTGCAGATATTTGGCAAAACCTGTACGAATTTGCCTTAGTAGAAAGCACCAGCCTTAAAAAAGCCGATGATAAAACAGTGTTAGCCCTTGCCAAAAAAAAATTTGACAACCTGAAAACAGCAAAGATTGAAGCAATAGCAGCACCGGTTACTCAAAATCTTTCTCATCAAACCATAACCGCTTATTTTATAACAGTCCGCGTTAAGTATTCAAAAAACATATTAAATAATGAGTTTGAATGGGTACCGGTCGGCCACCTAAAAAACTACCCCTTTCCTAAAACAATAACTGCCTGGCTTAACCAATCTGGTCTCTTTTAAAGAAGTTGCCCAAACCCAGCACTGGCCTTGAACCGAGCGTGGCAACAATGTTGCCCGGAGCGTTGCTGCCGGCTACAAAAAATTATTTTTATAACTATTAAAAATTTAACTTTAAAGGAGCGAAAAATTCAAACAGCTGGGATTAATAACCTTAAACTTCATTTTATGAGAGGTGTTAATAGGGTAATGTTAATTGGCAACCTGGGAAAAGATCCGGATGTGCAGTACCTGGAAGGAAATATTGGAGTTGCTAAATTTTCTTTAGCTACTACAGAAACCTATAAAGACCGATCCGGAAAACTAGTTTCACAAACAGAATGGCATACCGTTGTACTTTGGAGGGGTTTGGCCGAGCTGGCTCAAAAATATTTACACAAGGGTAGCTTGGTTTATATTGAGGGTCGTTTAAGAACCCGCAGTTGGGAAGACAAAGAGGGTAATAAAAAATTTGCCACAGAAGTGGTGGGCGATAATTTAATTATGCTTGATAAACGGCACGATGGCAGCCACCACGGCCATACCGACCACCCGGAAAATGGTGGACTTGAAAATTTAGGGGCTGGAGACATCCCTCCTTTATCTGAACCTTCAGGAGATTTACCTTTTTAATTTTTTTATTGCATTTTTGCACCAAGTAAATGGGCAGGCCGCTTAAAAAAGACCTGCCTTTCTTTTAACGAAAAACCACTGCTTTGGATTACCCTGCTGCCTTACCTGTTTGCCTGAAGCCTTTTCTGCTTTTTTTGTGGGCAGCAAATACACAAGGTATTACCGTTCTCTTAATTGTTATCTTATTACTTCTGCTTGTTTCTTTTTTTCTGGCAGGGGCTGAGGTGGCTTTTTTCTCACTCTCTTATAAGGATATTAATATGCTTAAAACCAAGCAAGACAGTGGTTGGAAGCGTATTGTTACCCTAATGGAAGCTCCTAAAATATTACTGGCCTCTTTACTTATTTGCAATACCATTGTAAACATTGCCATTGTTGTACTGGGTAATTTTTTAATAGACCAGATACTGCAACTGGACTTTTGGCTGGCCTCATTTCTTTTAAAAGTTATTATTCTTACTTCTTTTATTGTGTTGTTTGGAGAAGTACTGCCTAAACTATGGGCATCTCAAAACCATTTACGGTTTGCTTACAACGCCTCTTTTTTGGTAGAAATTATTAATTACCTGTTTAAATGGGCCAGTGTACGTTTAGTTAATATGAGCGACTCTGTTGGCAACTTCCTGGGTAACCGGGCCAGTTCTTACAACACTGAGCGGTTAGATAATGAGCTTTCTTCCAATGAAGATACCACCCCCGAAGAAAAAAATATTCTAAGAGGCATTCTTAAATTCAGCAACATAATTGTTAAGCAAATAATGCGTACCCGCTTAGATGTAAGCGGTATTGATTATAACAGCAATTTTCACCAGCTTATTGCAAGGGTGGAAGAACTCCACTACTCCCGCCTGCCAGTTTATAAAAACAATCTGGATGAAGTGGCGGGTATTATTAACACCAAAGACCTGATACCCCACCTGAATGAGCCAGCCGATTTTAACTGGCATACTTTAATGCGCCAGCCCTATTTTGTACACGAACAAAAACTGATTGAAGACCTGTTGAAAGAGTTTCAAACCAAGCGCATTCACTTTGCCGTGGTGGTAGATGAATTTGGCGGCACCAGCGGCATTGTAACACTGGAGGATATAATGGAAGAAATTATTGGAGATATAAAAGATGAGTTTGACGAGGAAGAAAGCGGCTATAAAAAAATTGACGACTTTAATTACCTGTTTGAAGGCAAAACCATGATACATGATGCCTGTAAACTAATGGACCTGCCCGCCGAAACTTTTGATAAAGTAAAAGGCGACAGCGATTCATTGGCCGGCCTTATACTGGAGCTGGCCGGAGAAATACCTGCCACCAACGCCAGCATACCCTGCGGAGATTTTACCTTTACCGTTTTAGAACTGGAAAGAACCCGCATAAAGAAAGTAAAAATCAGCATAAACACCACAGACAGTAAATAGCAATTAATGATGCAACAAAAAACGTCGCTGCTTATAATAAGCTTAATAGTATTTGTAGTAGCCGCCTGTAACAGTCCGTACACACCCAAGCCCAAAGGATATTTTAAAATAGATTTTCCGCAGCATCAATACCAGGTTTTTAATCAACCCGGCTTCCCCTACACGTTTGAATACCCGGTGTATGGCAAAGTGGTGCAAGACAGTACATTTTTTGAAGATCAGCCCGAAAACCCATATTGGATTAATATAGAAATACCGCAGTTTGCCGGTAAAATTTATATCAGCTACAATCAAATTGGTGGCCGCAGCCGCTATAAAATTCGCAACGCTAAAGGCGAGTATGTAGATAGTATTGGCATTAATAGTTTTGATAAACTTATAAGTGGCGCCTATAACCTTACTTTTAAACATAGCTATAAAGCCACTTCCATAAACGATAGTAATTTTGTAACCCCCAATAATGTGCAGGGTATCTTCTTTAAAATTGGCGGCAATGCCGCCACAGCCAACCAGTTTTTAGTAACCGATACCGTAAAAAATTTCTTGCGCGGCGCCCTTTATTTTGATGCAACGCCCAATGAAGACTCGCTCAGTATAGTTAACCAGTTTCTATTGCAAGACATGCGCCACCTGGTAAACTCTCTAAAATGGAAAGAACAATAAAGAGGTAACCGGCATTTGTTTTTCAATATAGCATCGTTGCGTCGCACACTTGTGCCACACAATACAAATAAACATTTTAGTGGCACCCCGCTTTAGCGGTGGTACGTTAGCAGGTTAATGGCCCATGGTTTATAGTCAATAGTATTACTATGAATTATTGACAATGGACATCCTTCAGCACAAGTGTGCGACAGTCTATCCCGATTTTACATCGGGACAACCACCGTTTAACCGGAGTTACTACTGCCCGCATACAAAGTTTATATGCTTAACAAATGCGGGCAAACAGCTATTAGATTTGTAACTTTGCCCCAAGAAAAAAATACCGTACGTGATAGCAATTGATCATTTATTAATAAGCGACGAAGTGGTGGAAGCGCAATTTGTTTGCAACCTTGCCAAATGCAAAGGCGGTTGCTGCGAGGAAGGAGATGCCGGTGCCCCACTTACCAAAGAAGAACTTTCTATTGTTAAAGACAGTTACGAAACCGTAAAACCATATTTAACGGCCGAAGGTATTGCCGGTGTAGAACGCCAGGGTTATTACGAGTATGATAAAGAGTTTGGTTATGTAACCCCCACCATTGACGGACATATGTGTGTGTACGGCAAAAAAGATGAAAGCGGCACCATTCTTTGTGGTTTTGAACAAGCTTATAACGATGGAAAAATAACCTGGAAAAAACCCATTAGCTGCCACCTCTACCCCATAAAAATAAAAAGTACCGATGAGGGTGATTTAATAAATTATGAACCCCGAGATGTGTTGTGCAGCCCCGGTTGCGAATTAGGTGCATCGCTAAAAGTGCCGGTATATAAATTTTTAAAAGAAGCCCTGGTACGTAAATACGGAGAAGATATGTATGAAGTAATAGACCAGGTGGCCCAGCAATATTTTACTGATAAAAAATAATAAACAATTCCATGTCTGAAACTGCGGCTTCATTTATTGCCAAGAGCACGGTTAAGGCGGCCGATCTGGAGCATCGCCGGAAAATAAATTTTAACATTGGTAAATACAATGCCACAGTACCATTGGGTAAACAACAGTTTACAGATATTGCCACGGCCCGTGAACGTGCAAAAAATATTAAGTGGAAGGCAATTGAAAACTTAGATACCATGCTGGAAAGCTTTGAAACCGCTTTTACCCGCCGCGGTGGCAAAGTTATTTGGGCAGAAACAGCTGCAGAAGCTTTACAGGAAATAAAAAAAATATGCGAAGCCCGCAATTGTAAAACCCTGGTTAAAAGCAAAAGCATGGTTACAGAAGAAATTAAGCTGAACGATTTTTTACACCAGCAGGGTATTGAAAGCGTAGAGACCGATTTGGGCGAATACATACAACAACTGGATGGAGAAACGCCTTACCATATTGTTACCCCGGCCATGCATAAAAGCAAAGAAGATGTGGCTAAACTATTTTATGAAAAATTGCATACCGCACCCAATCTTAGTCCGCAGGAGCTAACACTAATTGCCAGAGATAAATTACGTGCCAAATACACCAGTGCAGAAGTGGGTGTAACAGGCGCCAATTTTATTATTGCAGATACAGGTAGTATTGCCCTTACAGAAAACGAAGGCAATGGGCGTTTAAGCTGTGCGTTTCCTAAAACACATATTGTTATAGTGGGTATTGAAAAAATCATTCCTTCTATAACAGACCTTGGTTTGTTTTGGCCACTACTGGCAACTTTTGGCACCGGCCAGAAGATGACTGTGTATAACAGCATCATCAGCGGGCCGCGCCAGACCAATGAAACCGATGGCCCGGAAGAAATGTATGTAATACTGTTAGACAATGGCCGCACCAATATTTTGGCCAATGAAAAAACCAGAGAAAGTTTATACTGCATCCGTTGCGGTGCCTGCTTGAACGCCTGCCCGGTTTATAAAAATATTGGTGGCCATAGCTATGAAACCACTTATAGCGGGCCCATTGGCGCTGTTATTACCCCGCATCTAAAAGAGATGGGAGAATGGAAACACCTGAGTTATGCTTCTTCTTTGTGCGGCAATTGCACAGAAGTATGTGCCGTAAAAATTAACCTGCACGAACTGTTGTTAGAAAACCGCCATCAGGCTGTTACCCAAAACACCAACCCCCTTAGTGAGCGCCTTGCCTGGAAGGTTTGGAAACAAGCCAGCCTGCACCGTAATATGATGAATATGGGTAATGGCCGTTTAAAAAACTGGGTAATGAACCGCTTGTTTAAAAGCAGCTGGAACCAGCACCACCAGCCCTTGCAGTTTGCAGAAAAAACATTTAACCAGCTTTGGCAAGAACAGGAAAAACAATAAACATTCAATAGAATTTCAGAATATATTTGTAACAGTCAGCTTAAGGCTGACTGTTTTATTTGCAGCATGTTGCTAATTTATACCAGTGCCATAACGCCCCGTTTGCAATACATTACTGATTTCATCGGTAAGCAGTTATTTGATGCGCCTTTATTGCTTACAACAGATGCCACAGTGTTCAGCAACAGCACGGCTGCCAAATTAAATTACAGCCTGCAGGAAATTACAGAAACAGAGTTTTACATACAACCAGCCAATAATTTATTATTCAGCAGCAGTATTGAACCTATTGCCATTGATTGTTTTGAAGTAAACTTTCATAAAGCCTTTTTTCAAACAAAAGGAGATATGGTGTTTGATATTTTTGCTGCCAGCTTTTATTTACTAAGCCGTTACGAAGAATACCTGCCGCACGAGAATGATATGTATGGCCGCTATGCGCATACCAGCTCACTGGCATACAAAGAGAATTTTTTACACCAACCACTGGTTAATATCTGGCTGGAAGAATTTAAAAAAGCCCTGCAGCAAAAATTTCCACAGCTTTTGTTCAGAAGAAGATCGTTTAAGTTTAGAGCTACATATGATATTGATATTGCTTACAGCTACAAACACAAAGGCTGGTGGCGCAATATGGGTGGCTGGGCCAAATCTGTTTTAAAACGCCAATGGCATCTGGCACAAGAACGCATTGATGTTTTAAAAAATAAAAAGCGTGACCCCTTTGATGCTTATGAATGGCTGGATGCGCTGCACCTGTACTGCAAAGTAAAACCCGTATATTTTTTTCTGGTGGCGCAAGAGCAGGCCGGGTACGACCGTAATATTCCCACCTCATCGCAACCATTTAAGCAACTGATAGAATACTATGCATCTGTTTACAAAGTAGGGCTGCACCCATCGTGGAAAAGCAGCACCTACCCTAACAACAATGTATTAAAAGAAGAGAAAGAATGGATAGAAGCGGTTACAGACACTACCATAGAACACAGCCGCAACCACTATATAAAATTCAGTTTGCCACAAGGTTACCGCCGTTTAATTGAATGCGGTTTGCTGAAAGATTATTCTATGGGCTATGGCACCACCAATGGTTTCAGAGCTTCTGTGGCCGCTTCTTTTTATTGGTTTGATTTAGAAAAAAATGAAACCACCCCATTGCAATTATACCCGTTCTGTTTTATGGATGCCAATGCTTTTTACGAGCAAAAGCTAAGTGCTATGGAAGCTTACGAAGAGCTGCGCCGCTATTATACCAGTATTAAAAAAGTAAACGGGTTAATGATTACCATCTGGCATAACACCTTTCTGGGTACTGATATAAATTTTAAAGGCTGGCGGGAAGTGTATGAGCTTTTTATGAAAGAAGATGTGTATTGGGATGCGTATATGTAATACTTCAAAAAAAAATTAAATCCCGCCTTAGACAAGGCGGGATTTTTTTTCCTTAATACCCTAAAAACACAAAATACTCTTTACCGGCACAGGGTTTAGCCAATACCGGCAGGGTTAAATACGCAATAAATAAAAGACAGGTTGCCGGGGCAATTTTTTTTGTGATAGCCGGCGGTAGTACCGCTATCAGCAGCCGTTGCTCGTTGAAAACCCGACAGGATTTGTGCAAAGCATTCGGGGCACACATCAACTATTGTTAAAGGTATGTGGCATTGGGTAAAAGACCCATATCCTTCACCTTTATGCTTATGACTATTCTTCAGTACAAGTGTGCGACGCAACGATGCTGCTATGAAAAATTAATGCTGGTTACAAAAAATTAATCATCCTCTTCCTCCTCTCCTTCTTTAAGTTTTACAAAGGCGGCACGGCGCGGCCCGGGAAATGCTATTTGCTCTCCTTTTACGGCATGCCACAATACAATATTAAATTCTAAGTCGGGCACTGCATCTTCTTTAGTTAAATCAAACAACTCTGAGCGGCGCTGCCACTCATTCACCGCTACATTTTTATCGTCTAAACTAATATTGGCCGCCACCGATTGAAAGGGGTTAAGATTGGCTTCTTTACTAAAACAACGCCACATGGGTGTGGCAGCAGCATCGTACTGCGTCATTGGTGGCAGACCTAAAATTAATTCCATAGTGCGCAGCATAGAAGAAGTGGAGTACATGGTATGATCTATAAAATTTCTTTTTACAAAACCACCGGCTACATAGGCTGTGGTTCGGTGTGCGTCTACATGATCAGCGCCGTTTTGCGCATCATCTTCTACAATAAAAATGGCGGTTTCTTTCCAGATGGGGCTTTTACTTAAATACTCTACCAGCAAGCCAACGGCCCAATCATTATCGGCCACATGTACAAATGGTGTGGGGCGGCCCTTGCGCAATCCTTCTGTATGATCGTTTATCAACCGCAGCGAATTAAAACGCGGCACGGCGTCTGCTGCCAGTAATGAGTCAAACTCTCTTTTCCATTGGTAAAAGCGGGTGGTGTCTCTTACACTTTCATCCCAGCTAGTGTAGTAGGGGCAAAAATGATTTTCCAGCACCGGTATATTGGCCTTATAGTCATCTGCAAACTCGCCATAAGTTCTGTAGCTAACATTGTGGCGCTTGCATAGGTCCCAAAAAAAGCCGCCTTTATTATTGGCAATCTCTCTGGTGCCCTCGGCATCATAAGTACCGCCACGGCCACCATAACTGGTTACCCAGTTTTTTTCTAAATAATCAGTAGCATAAGCACCCAAGCTCCAGTTGTGTCCATCAGCACTTACCTCTCCATCTACATAAAAATTATCCAGCAATACAAACTCTTTTGCCAGCTTATGCTGGTTAGGTGTGTAGTATTGCCCAAACATCAATAAACTGGTATCTCCGTTGCCACCGGGCATATCGGCCAGTATCTGGTCATACGTACGGTTTTCTTTAATTACATAAAACACATACTTAATAGGCGACGCATCGCCTGTTTTCATAGGTATGGGGTTACCCACTTCACCCTGCACCAAAGTTTCTTTTTCTTTAGTGTATGGGGTGTTTTTATACACCACGGCAGAATAACCGGCCAATTGTTTTTCTGTGGGCTCATTAAAATAGCTAAGTGTGCCTTTAAACAAACCGCCAATATATTGTACCTCCATGGGTTTGTTTTTATCGCCCTGCTGGTAAATTACCTGCTGCCTGCTTCTGATGGGGCTGGGCCCGTATGGGTTGGCGGCAGAAGAGAACCCCTTTCCATTGGTAACAAATACTCTTTTACCAATAACTTTTACATTGGTGGGATACCAGCCAACCGGTATAAAACCCTTGCTTTTGCAAAAGCCGGGTTTACTAAAATCATAAACCGCCAGGCAATTATTATCGGCGTTGGCGATGTATAAATTTTTTTCATCTTCACTTAATGCCAGCCCGTTTGAAGTAGAGCCGCTGGGCGCATTGGGAAACAGTGCTGCATTCAGTGTTTCAATAACTGTGGCCTGTTTGGTATCAATAACACTTACAGAATTATCGTTGGCGTTTGCCACCAGCAGGTAATTACCATTTTTAGTTAATAATAATTCATTGGGGTTATCGCCCACGCTAATGCTGCCTGTAATGCTATTGCCGGCAGTATTTACCAGCAACACTTTATCGCAACCCCAGCAGCTGATGTACAAAGTTTTTTTATCGGCCGATAATGTGCAGGCATACGCTTCTGCCGGTAAAGCAACCTGTTGTATTATTTTTTTTGTATGCAGGTTAATTACATACAAACTGTTATTGTCTTTAGTAACCACGTATAAAATATTGGCAGCATCGTTAATGGCCATCCCCGCCGGAGAAATTTTATTGGGCCATTTTTTTCCTAAACTGATACTGTCTTTTAAAACCAGTTGCTTGTTTACAATGGCATATTGCAATATCCAGTTATTGTTACCACCCGAAGCGTATAAAAATTTTTCATCGCTGCTAAAAGCAAGGCCATACCACGCTTTATCTACCACCACACTATGCAGCAGCTTGCCGGCCCTGGCATCTAACAACTGAATGCTTTGTGTGCTTTGCCCGTTATTGGTAATGGCCACATATTTTTTACTGGCACTTACAATAATATTTAATGGCAAATCTCCCAGCGGAATACTTTTTCCAACCGGTGTCAGGCTCCAGCCATTGGGTAATTGCACACGGGCAGCTTCCAATTGCTGAGGTGTTTGTGCTTTGGCAAATTGTAACAGGCAGCTTAGCAGCAGAAAACCATAAAAGCGTTTCATAAAAATTAGTATTAGTGGCCCAGCAGTAAATCTTTAATCAGCATTGTTGCGTCGCACACTTGTGCTGAAGTGTGCGACGCAACAATGTTTAATATTTATTCCACTGCTGGTAACAAAAAATATTATGTTACTAAGGTAGGACCAATACAGAATTGGCAACGCGTATTTTTTTAATTAATAAAAACATAAACTGCTTTTGCAGGCAGCCCGCTATTTGTTACCTTAGAAAAATGCCTGCACCTGTATTATACAACTGGCATCAAGCACCTTTCCTGCGCCTGATAATACCCTTTATTGCGGGTATTGCATGGGGCACTTTTTATAATGTGCCTGTAACCATGCAATGGATATTATTAATGATTGCTGTAGCAGGTTTGCTGCTATGGAAACAATTGCACTTGTTTATAAAATTTAAGCAGCAATGGGTAACAGGTATTTTTATAAACCTGCTTTTGCTGTTGGCTGGCAGCCTGCTTACCTTTTATAATAACAAAACACATACAGGCAATTTTATTGGCAGGCATATTACTGACAGCAGCTGGTATATTGTTACCCTGCAGGAGCCATTGTCTGAAAAACCCAACTCTTTTAAAACCACCGCTACGGTTGCCGTAATAAAAAACAACACCGCAATACCGGTAAACGGCAATATTATTATTTACTTTCAAAAACACAGCAGCACGGCCAGCCTGCAATATGGTAACCGCCTTTTATTACGCCAGCCATTACAGCCAATAAAAAACGCCGGTAACCCCGGTGGTTTTGATTATAAAAGGTATTGTCAGTATCAGGGTTTGTATTACCAATGTTATATAAAACCCGGGCAGTATAATTTACTGGCAGGCACTGCAACCAATTTTAAAGACGCCGGTATTTTTAAAATAAGGCAGTGGGTGGTTGGCACCATACAAGAATACATCAGCAATGCAAAGGAAGCAGGGTTAGCAGAAGCATTATTAATTGGCTATAAAGATGATCTTGATAAAAATCTGGTGCAGGCTTACAGCAATACCGGTGTGGTGCATGTAATTGCTATATCGGGTTTGCACCTGGGGTTAATTTACTGGTTGCTGCAGTTGTTAACGGCTCCTTTAAAAAACAGGAAATACACTAAGTGGTTGCAACCTGCTATCATTATTGCCGGTTTATGGGGTTTTAGTTTACTGGCCGGCGGCGGGCCTTCCGTTGTACGTTCGGCAGTTATGTTTACCTGTTTTGTAATGGGTAAATTGGTTAATAAAAATGGCAGCTCTCTTAATGCATTGGCTGCAGCCGCATTTTTATTACTGGCCTATAACCCTTACTGGTTGTGGGATGTTGGCTTTCAGTTATCCTTTGCGGCCGTGCTGAGTATTATAGTTTTTTACACCCCCGTTTATAGCTGGCTGCATGTACAAAACAAATTGCTTAATTTTTTCTGGCAGCTCAATGCCGTTACACTGGCAGCACAGGTATTAACCATTCCGCTAAGCATTTATCATTTTCACCAGTTTCCAAATTTGTTTTTATTAACCAACCTGGTGGCAGTGCCATTATCCAGTGCGGTATTACTGGGTATAATTTTTCTATGCAGTATAAGTTTTATAAGTCCGGTAGCAGTCATTACGGGCAAATGCATCAGTTGGCTGATAGCGGTAATGAATGGCTTTATAGAAAGAATGGATAGCCTTTCGTTTGCACGGTTAGATTTTTTACAGATTAATTTATGGCAACTGCTTTTTATATATGTTTTTATAGCAGCCGCTGCTTATTGGTTATTTTATAAAAGCAAACCTGCTTTTATAATAGCCTTGCTGGGTTTATTAGCTGTAAGCACCCTGTATTCATTATTTATTATTAAAAGCCGGCAACAGCAACAAATTATTGTTTACAATGTACCCAGGCAGGAAGCAGTGGATATTATGGATGGTAACCGGTACTTCTTCCGTGGCGACAGCAGTTTACTGGCCGATGATTTTTTACAAAACTTTCATTTAAAACCTTCACGCATATACCACCGTGTAAAAGCCACAGAGCAATTAGCACAATACCACAGCCTACCCAATGGATTTGTATTTAAAAACACAACAGTTGTTTGTTTAAATAACAGCTGCTTTCCCGACAGCGGTAAGTCCATTACAGCCCAACTGGTTATTTTAAGTAAAAACACACCCTTTACCCTGCAGCAGGTGCGCCGGCAGTTTGCCAATGCAGCAATAGTTATTGATGCCAGTAACAGTTACCGGCAACTAAACCGCTGGAAAACAGAAGCCTCTACCCTTGGCATTGCCTGTTACAGTGTGGTGGATAACGGCGCTTTTGTAATGCCTGTTAAATAATTTACTTTTGCGCCTTCTTTAAACGGCGGTTTCGCTATTCAATCTTTTTTTTCATGAACAAGAAAATTTCTTCTGCACTTATTTCTGTTTTTTATAAAGACGGGCTGGATACTATTGTGAAGCAATTGCACCAATTGGGTATTACCATTTACTCAACCGGCGGTACTCAAAAGTTTATTGAAGATTTAAACATACCCTGCGTGCCGGTAGAAAATCTTACTACCTACCCTTCTATTTTAGGCGGCCGTGTAAAAACCCTGCATCCCTCTGTATTTGGTGGCATTTTGGGCCGCAGAGATAATACAACCGATGTGCAGGAAATGCAGCAGTTTAATATACCGGTTATTGACCTGGTAATTGTTGACCTGTACCCGTTTGAGGAAACAGTGGCGCTGGGCGCTGATGAGGCCGATATCATCGAGAAAATTGACATTGGCGGGATTTCCCTGATCAGGGCAGCTGCCAAGAATTTTCAGAACGTGCTTATTGTCTCTTCAAGGGATCAGTACGGCAAAGTGCTTGATTTATTAGCGGAAAAAAGCG
>JANRMC010000303.1:0-17578 GCA_033761915.1 Flavihumibacter sp. | reverse complement strand
CCCTGGATATTATGGACAGCAGTACCACTTGGAGTAGTTTCCCTTTTAGCATTTAGAACGCCGGGGTTTGAATACCAGGGAAAAATTATTTATGCAGTGGGCACGTATGCACTCTTGCTTTTATTATATGCGGCCAATAATTTGCCGTATTCAGCATTAAGTGGTGTAATAACCGGAGATATGAAAGAACGCAATAGCATGTCTTCTTATCGGTTTGTAGCTGTTATGTTTGCCCAATTTTTTGTGCAGGTTTTTATGTACAATTTTATTATAAAAGCAGGGGGAGGAACAGATGCCGAGTCTATGAAAATTGGCATATCTAAAGTAATGACGGTATTGGCAGTTATTGGCACCATAATGCTCATCATCTGTTTCTTAACCACTAAAGAACGTATTGTGCCGAAGCCAGAACAAAAATCAAGTCTAAGAGAAGACTTAAACGATTTGGTTAAGAATAAACCATGGGTTATAATGCTGATAGTAACTACTTTGGTTTTTATTACGCTGGCAATGAAAGGTGGTTCCTATGTTTATTATTTTGAAACCTATGTAGACAAAACCGCACTCACTGCTTTTTTAGAGCCATTTAAAAAATTTCTTCCCACTTTTGAAAACGACACTTCACTGGGCCTAGGCGTATTTAATGGAGGAGGTATATTAGTTGGCTTAATAGGTATTATGATTTCACCCTGGTTTACCAATAAGTTTGGTAAACGCAATGTATTTATGGCCTCCCTGTTTATATCAACCCTCTTTATTATTTTCTTTTATTTCTTTCCGGCTAAATCAATAGCAGTGATTTTTGGTGCGCAAATATTACATGGCTTCTTTTATGGTATCAGTACTCCCGTATTATGGACGATGATAGCAGACGTTGCTGATTTTAGTGAGTGGAAAACAAACCGGAGAGCTACAGCCATTATCTTTTCTGCCATGATGGTAGGTTTAAAAGGTGGCCTTAGTATTGGCAGTTCCCTAGTATCATGGATATTAGGAAAGTATGATTATGTTGCCAATAACACCATTGGCCAATCTGCAACCGCTATTAATGGTACAAAAATGCTGGTGAGCATTTATCCGGCAATACCCTTTCTTATTGCTGTGGCGTTATTGTTTTTTTATGAAATAAATAAGACTAAGGAAATACAAATTGAAAGCGATTTAAAACAACGCCGCAACTCATAATTCATCATTTATAATTCATCATTTACAAATGCCAGAAGAATCAATCGACCATATCAATTTTGATGATTTAAACAGCCGGGCTATTTCACAGCCGCTGGTAAAACATATTTATACAGCTGATCCATCGGCACATGTGTTTAACGGAAAAATTTACATCTACCCTTCGCATGATGTGGATGCCGGCGATGCCTTTGATGATTTAGGCAGTCATTTTGCTATGAATGACTACCATATTCTTTCTATGGACACACCAACAAGTGAAGTAACTGACCATGGTTGTGCATTGCATGTAAATGATGTGCCCTGGGCTGCCAAACAACTATGGGCGCCTGATGCCCATGAAAAAGATGGTAAGTACTATTTATTTTTTCCGGCAAAAGGGTATGATGATATTTTTAGAATTGGTGTGGCGATAAGCGATTCGCCTATGGGGCCTTTTACGCCGCAACCTGAAGCAATAAAGAATAGTTTCTCTATTGATCCTGCTGTTTATAAAGATGCAGATGGCAGTTACTATATGTACTTTGGGGGTATTTGGGGCGGACAATTGCAACGTTGGAGAAGCGGAACATTCAATGCATCAGAACCCCAAAGCCCTTTTGCTCACTTACCCGAAGCAAATGAACCGGCACTTTGTGCCAAGGTTGCAAAACTTACAGATGATTTACTGGAGTTTGCTGAAAGCCCAAAAGATGTTTTGATATTGGATGAAAACGGCAATGCATTATTACAAGGTGATAATGACCGCAGGTTTTTTGAAGCCAGCTGGGTGCATCAATACAAGGGCAAATACTATTTCTCTTATTCAACCGGCGATACGCATTTTTTATGTTATGCCATTGGCGATAATCCGTATGGCCCATTTATTTACGGAGGAAGAATCTTAGAACCTGTGGTAGGTTGGACAAGTCATCATTCTATTTGTGAATTTGAAGGTAAGTGGTATTTATTTTATCACGACAGCAGCTTGAGCAAAGGTGTAACCCATTTGCGCTGCGTTAAAGTTACAGAGCTGGTGCATGATGAAGAAGGTAAAATTAAAACCATTGAACCGTATAGAAATTAACCATATAATAAAAAGACATAAAGAACTTACTTGATTTTTTATATAGCTGGTATGGTTAAAAAAGCTGCCTAAAGAACAGAACGCTGAAGTGAGTGACACAACAATGTTGACGTGTATTACAAATGCCGGCTACATAAATATTACAGAATATGAAAAAAATATTACTATTTGTAATGGCATTATGGCCGATTTGTGCAGGTTTTGCGCAGGTAAAACTGCCGCAAATAGTAAGAGACAGTATGATTCTGCAACGGGATGCAGCCGTTAAAATATGGGGATGGGCATCGCCTGCAGAAAAAGTTACTATTACCTTCAACAATAAAAAATATAAAACTACCACTGCTGCTGATGGCAACTGGAATATTCTATTGCCGCCAACAAAAGCAGGCGGCCCTTACACTATAACCATTGCTGGTAAAAACACCATTACCCTGAAAGAGATTTTATTTGGTGATGTTTGGTTTTGCAGCGGGCAAAGCAATATGGTGCATCAATTAAATATTCATGATGTAACCTATGCAAAAGAAATTGCTGAAGCCAATAACAGCAATATCCGCCAGTTTTGGGTGCCGAATATTACGAATATGCAGACTGCTCAAAACAATTTGCCGTTGGGCTACTGGAAGTCAGCAGTGGGAGAAGATATTCGTCCGTTTTCTGCGGTGGCCTATTTTTTTGCAAAAAAATTATATGACCAATACCAGGTACCTATTGGTATTATTAATGCCAGTTGGGGAGGCACCCCCATAGAAGCATGGACGAGTGAAGAAGGATTAAAAAACTTTGATGCAGTAATCAATACCATTCAAAAAAACAAGGACACCGCATATATTAATAGTTTCAATAGAAGGTCTGTTAATAATAACCAGCCGCTGCAATTTGCTGATGCCGGATTAAGTGCTGAGAAAAAATGGTACGATGAAGCTTACATACCCAAAGGGTGGAAGAACATAAACATTCCCGGTTATTGGGAAGACCAGGGCATAAAAGATTTAAACGGCACTGTTTGGTACAGAAGAGAAATTGAAATACCTGCAACAATGGCTGGAAAAGCCGCGAAAGTATTTTTAGGCAGAATAATAGATGCTGATGAATTGTATATTAATGGTAAGCGAATTGGTAACACCACGTATCAATACCCGCAAAGGAGGTATACTGTTGCAGCCGGCGTATTAAGGGCAGGTAAAAATCTTTTTGTAATTCGTGTAAAAAACGATGCAGGCAAAGGGGGTTTTGTACCCGATAAACCTTATTCTATTTTTTCTGGCACCGATACTGTTGATTTAAAAGGAACCTGGCAATATAAAGTGGGCGAAGTTTTTGTACCCGGCACTGGCAGCCTTAGCGGTGGCATTGCTTTACACCTGCAACCAACTGCCTTATACAATGCCATGGTGCATCCACAAATTAATTATACGATTAAAGGTTTTTGCTGGTACCAGAGTGAAAGTAATGCAGGTAAGCCCGTTGAATATGCAGCATTGTTACCAGCATTAATTAAAGACTGGCGCAACAAATGGCAATTAGGTGACCTGCCTTTTTTAAATGTACAGTTGCCGGGCTTTATGGATTATAATTACCTGCCATCAGAAAGTAACTGGGCATTGCTGAGAGAATCGCAATTAAAAGCATTGTCTGTGCCAAACACAGCCATGGTGGTTGCTATTGATTTGGGTGAATGGAACGATATACATCCTGACAATAAAAAAGATGTGGGTGAGCGTTTAGCTTTGGCAGCAATGAAATTAGCATATAATGAAAACATAGTGCACTCTGGCCCGCTTTATCAAACGCAAACTATAGAAGGCAATAAAATTATCATAAGTTTTAGTAATAACGGCAGCGGTTTAATTACCAACGATGGGGAAGCGCCGGCAGAGTTTGCCATTGCGGGTGCCGATAAAAAATTTGTATGGGCTACAACAAAAATTGAGGGAGATAAAATAATTGTATGGAGTGATGTGGTTGCTAACCCAATGTATGTAAGATATGCGTGGGCGGATAATCCTGTAAATCCAAACGTGTACAATAAAGAAGGGTTGCCTGCTTCGCCCTTCAGAACAGATGAATAAATACAACCTATAAAATTTTACAAATGAAAAAAATCTTTTATCACATTTTTGTGTTTTTTGCAGTAAGCAGCTACCCTGTAGCGGCTCAGAATAAAATTATATTGGATGCAGCTAACGCTAAAGACACCATTAATAAAAATATTTATGGTCATTTTGCAGAGCATTTAGGCCGTTGTATTTATGATGGCCTTTATTCAGGCAACGCTAAAAACATACCCAACAGAAACGGTATAAGGCTGGATGTTGTTGACGCACTTAAAAAATTAAAAATACCGGTATTACGGTGGCCTGGTGGGTGCTTTGCCGATACATACCACTGGAAAGATGCTATTGGACCAAAAGAAAAAAGAAAACAAATTTCCAATACTTCATGGGGTAACGTAAGGGAAGACAACAGTTTTGGTACACATGAGTTTTTAGATTTCTGCGAACTAATTGGTGCTGAACCTTACCTGGCTACCAATATGGGCGGCGGCACAGTACAAGAAGCGGTAGACTGGGTGCAGTATGTTAATCATGCCAACGGCTCAAGCTACCTTACAGATATGCGCTTGCAAAATGGCAGAAAAAAACCCTGGAATGTAAAATACTGGGGAGTTGGTAATGAGTCATGGGATTGCGGCGGTGCTATGACGGTGGACTATTACGTAAACGAGTATAAAAAATACGCCACCATGATGACGAGTTACAGCAATACCGAAGGGCTGTTTCGTATAGCAGTTGGCCCAGGTACAGAAGATTACAACTGGACTGAAACATTAATGAAAGAAATACCAGCAAGGCGCATTGAAGGCGTATCACTGCATCATTACTCAGTAATTAACTGGAACAAGAAAAGCGCTGCCACAAACTTTACTGAAGACGAATACATACAAACCATGTTTCAGGCCTGGCGTATGGATTCTTTTTTGATAAAGAATAAAGCGGTAATGGACAAATATGACCCAAAGAAAAGAGTGGCACTGATAGTAGACGAATGGGGCGGATGGTACGAAGTGGAGCCCGGTACAAACAGTGCCTTTTTGTATCAGCAAAATACAATGAGGGACGCCATGATAGCCGGACTTACACTTAATCTGTTTAATAACCATTGCGACCGGGTAAGAATGGCTAACCTGGCACAAATGATAAACGTATTACAGGCAGTTATTTTAACCAAACAGGAAAAAATGATACTTACTCCGACCTACCATGTAATGGAGATGTATAACGTTCACCAGGATGCTTTGATGATTCCGGTAAACGTAACGAGTGAAGAGTATGTTTTAGGCGAAAGAAAAATTAAAGCAGTTTCTGCATCTGCTTCAAAAGACAAAAGCGGTGCTATTCATATTTCCTTGGTAAATATGGATGCAAACAAAGAGCAGGAAATAAATATTGACCTCGGTACTATAACAGCAGGCACTGTCAGCGGTCGCATTCTTCAAGCAAAAACACTGCAAAGTCATAATACATTTGAGAATCCGGATAATATAACACCGTCAGTTTTTACCAAAGCATCTCTTAATGGCAGTAACCTTTTTGTTAAAATGCCTCCTTTCTCAGTAATAGTTCTAACCCTAAAATAAAATTTAATGAAGGTGCCTTATATAACCGCCCTGCTTCTTTTTTCAACCTGCTGTGCTACTGCACAACTCAACCAGCCATGGCAGGGCAAAAAAGCCGCAGTGGTACTTACTTACGATGATGCCATTAATGAACACCTGGACAATGCGGTGCCTGTTTTAGATTCGTTGAATTTAAAAGCCACTTTTTACATAACAGCATTTTCAACTGCTGTGCAAACACGATTGAATGAATGGAAAAAATTATCACTAAACAGGCATGAGTTGGGCAATCATACCTTATTTCACCCTTGTGTGGGCGGCAGCCCCGGAAGAGAGTGGGTGAGCAAACAAAATGATTTAAGATATTATTCAGTAAAGCGCATGGAAAATGAAATGCGCATGACAAATTTATTTTTACAATCATTGGATGGTAAAACAAAACGGACTTTTGCATTCACCTGCGGAGATATGAAAGTAGAAGATTCTGCATTCATCAATGGCATGAAAAATGATTATGTAGCGGCAAGAGCTGTACGGGATGAAATGCATAGAATAGGCGAAGTAGATTTATATAATGTGGATTGCTACCTGGTAAACAATCACAGTTTTACCCAAATGAAAGAATGGGTGGATAAAGCCATTGCAACAAACTCATTGCTGGTTATTTTATTTCATGGCGTGGGCGGTGGCAACGGTTTAAATGTTAGTATTGAAGATCACCGGAAAATTCTTACATATATTAAACAGCAGGAAAAAGATTTGATGATTGCCCCCATGCTGGAAATTGCAGAACACATAAAACAGTGGCAGGTTAACAATAAATAGAAGGATGGTAAACCAGCAGTTGTACCCTGGTTAAACTTTAGTTGCGTCGCACACTTCAACTGTATGAATATTGCCCATCAAATTGAATTGTATAAAATATAAAAGGCAGTTACTTAATAGTATGTTCCTTTAATACACTAATAGCTTAAAATTTGTGACAAAAAACAATGAACAAAAATAAACTAGGTGTGGCCCTGGTTGGTCTGGGCAATTACGCTACCGGTCAGTTAGCACCTTCACTGCTACAAACAGCACATTGTTATTTGGCAGGCATTGTTACCGGCACAGCCGCAAAAGCCGCTGCATACAAAGCACAATACAATATTCCGGATAAAAACATTTACACATACGAAAATTTTGACACCATTAAAGACAATCCGGATATTGATATAGTGTATGTGGTATTGCCCAACAGCATGCATGCCACCTACACCATCCGTGCAGCGCAGGCCGGCAAACATGTTATCTGCGAAAAGCCCATGGCTTTAACCGTTGCCGAGTGTGATGCTATGATAGCTGCCTGTAAAGAAGCAGGCAAATTTTTATCCATCGGTTACCGCCTGCATTTTGATCCCCATCATTCAGACATAATAAGAATGGGTACGCAAAAACAATATGGCAAAGTAAAAAAGATAGTTTCTCAATTTTTACAACCATCCACCAAAGGCGAGTGGCGCTTAGATAAAAAATTAGCTGGTGGCGGGCCTTTAATGGATTTGGGAATTTATAGTTTGCAGGCAGTAATGTATATCACCGGCATGGAACCGGTGGCGGTTACTGCGCAAACATATCCTGTGAGTGATAGCGATAAATTCATAGATATTGAAGAATCGCTGGATTGGCAAATGGAAATGCCCGATGGAATAATAGCTGAATGCCGCACCAGTTATTCTGGCAGCGCCAATACAATAAGAGTTGAAGCTGAAAATGGTTGGTTTGAATTAGACCCGGCATTTTATTATGCCGGTCTGAAAGGCCGTACAGCAGATAGTAAAATAATTGAGTATGCGCCATTGTCGCAGCAGGCAAAACAACTGGATGGAATAGCACTGGCCATTAAAGCAGGCAAGCCCTCTATTGTACCGGGAGAAATGGGACGCAGAGATGTAAAAATTATTGAAGCCATTTACGAGGCGATGAAGACGGGAAAGAGGGTAACAATTACAAATCAGGTTAAACCACAAAAGGCATAAAAGTATTTAAGTTTTATGTTGATTTTGTTATACGCCTTGTATGACTCAAAAAAAGCTGCGCAGCGAAAAAAAAATATACGTGTGCGACGCAACTATAGTTGATAGTAGCACATATGCCGGTAACAAAAAATTATTGATGCATGAAAGGAATGCCAATACGCCTACCCTTTTAAATTTACTTTTTTGCCGGATTTTATTGCAGCGTAAATGGCATCAATTACTTTCAGATCCTTCAGTCCTTCTTCACCATCCACCGGCACATCTGGAATTTTGCCTTCTAAAATGATAGCCGCCATTTCATCCATCTGCACAGTTTGATGCGTTTTATGTTCATTGGTTAACTCGCCTTTATTGGTTCTGGCTTTAAGGGGGCCATAACCGGTAGCCGGTTGCATTTCTGCAAACCCTTTTTCACCGTTTAAAAAGAATTTATCTAAACCGTTCATAGCATATGTGGATAAACAAGAGGCTATTACCCCACTGGGAAAACCCAATTGAAAAGTGATCGTTTCATCTACCCCTTCCTTAAATTTCACCATATCGGTTTTTGTTTCTTGTGCAGTTACCCAAATTGGTTCTTCACCCACCATATACCTGGCACCATTTACGGAGTATATTCCAATATCCATCATGCTGCCGCCACCAGCTAATTGTTTATTCAACCGCCATTGGGTGGGGTCACCAATTCTAAAACCACTAAGTCCCTGAAAGAATTTGATAGTTCCAAACTCACCCGCTTTTCGCTGGCGTATTATTTCAAGAGTTTTCGACTCAAAATGCAACCGATAGCCAACCAGTAATTTTACATTCGCTGCCTTGCAGGCGGCAACCATTGCTTCTCCTTCTTTTGCGTTTAATGCCATTGGCTTTTCGCAAATAACATGTTTGCCAGCTTTAGCCACCCGTATCGTTTGTTCTTTATGCAATGAGTTTGGTGTAATGATGTACACCGCATCAATATCCGGGTTGTTTTTTATGGCATCAAAATTTTCATAGTTGTAGCAATTCTTTTCTGGTATACTATATTTAGTTTGCCATGCAGTAAGTTTAGATGGCGTGCCGCTGATGGCCCCCACTAGCTTTACTTTTGTACAAGCTTGTATAGCATCGGCCACACGGGTGCCGTAACTGCCCAGCCCCATAATAGCCACTCTTAATACTGGTCCGTCATAAAAAAAATGATTCACCCGATCATTAAAAGAAGCGGTATGCTGTTTTGATAACAGGGGCACTGCAACAAATGATGCAGTGAGTTTTTCCAAAAAATTACGACGTGAGCTCATAATAAATTTTTTAAGTTGAAAAATTTAAAAATGCTGTTTAATTTATTTTACACAAAAAACGGAATGCCGGGTATGGCATATTTTTTCATAGCTTCTTCATTAATTTCAACTCCAATACCAGGTTTTTCTGATAGTGTGATAAAACTGTCTTTTACCCATTCGCCTTCATACTGCACAATTTCTTTAAACATGGGGTTGGTATGAAAATAAGATTGCCACTCAAGTATTAAAAAATTTGGCACACTTGCACATACATGTGCCGATGCCATAGCCCCTAAAAACGATGCTACGATATGCGGCGCAAAAGGCTCATCAAATAAGTGGTCGTAACTATCCGATACATATGCGTTTCCATATCTTAATACATCAACCGGCCATGAATTGGCGGCCTCAATTCGACCTTGGTGCTTTCTTTATGCCGTTCCTAGTGAATTATAATCAGGTCGGAGTGGCCAGTATTGTGCAGTTACAATTCTGCCGTCCTTACTTTGTGCGGATGTATCAACATCCAATCATCTTCAAATTGGTTTTAAAATCCTTTGTTACGAAGTATTTCCCAAGCTGTTTCCAGATGTACATTTTTGAACCGCTCAAGATGTTGGTCCGAAACTTTTAGCCTGCCATCTGAAAACCGATCACCGTTCCATGTTGTCATCAATATTTTAATTTGACCTGATGTAAAAATTACTTGTTGTAAATATAAAAAGTAAGGCAGGAGGCCGATGAGTAAATTAATAAAACATATTCTTTTCATATAGCAACTGTTTATGATTATTGTAATTCTGCAAGAAGTGAAAACTCATTATCGAGTTTACTGCTTAGACTTTCAAAAATATTAAAACACTTCATGTAGGTGTTGTTATTATTCTCGGATGGTAAAAAATTTGGAGCCAAAGTAATTGTAGATGCTGCTTCTTTAAGGTCTTTAAAAATTTTCATTTCGGTAGCTGCAAGCAGAAAGGCTCCGGTACTTACACCGTTTGTATTTTGAGCAATGTGGACAGGTTTATTAAAAACATCGGCTATCATTTGCGTACAAAAAGGTATAGTAGCAAAACTACCATTGATAGAGAGTGTAGATATATTTTTATGAGCATTAAGCATTTTTCCAATACTGAATATCTCATACATAATGCCTTCTATGGTAGCCCGTATAAAATGCTTCTTTTCATGTTTGATGTTTATACCAAAATACATACCCCTCGCATCTGCATTCCAGATGGGCGCCCTTTCTCCTAATAAATAAGGCAGGAAAAGCAACCCGTTACTACCTGGCTGTACTTTAGCGGCCTCCGTATACAAATCTTCCATACACCTTTCTAAATCATAAGCTCGGGCAAAATCTCCAAACTGCTTGGCATACCATTCAAAAATCAGTCCCCCATTATTAGTAGGTCCACCGCTTACATAACAGGTTTCAGTCAATAAGTAATTAAACACTCTTTTCTTTTCATCATACAGCTTTTGCCCACCCATCACTCTTACTGCACCGCTATCTTCAATAGTAATAGTCGCAGCATCATTATTCCATATACCTGAGCCTAAAGCAGCCAAACACCCATCGCTGCTACCTACCAATATTTTTGTATTATCATCTAGCCCTAGTGAATTTTGATATGCTTTTTTAATATTACCGGCCTCGCTAAATACCGGAACAAGATCGGGTAAATCAACCTGCTTAATACCAGCAAAAGCCAGCGCATCGCTTTCCCATTTAACAGTATCGATATTTAACATACCTGTAGAACCCGCAAGGCTATAATCGAGTAAATAATTACCAGTAAGTTGATGTATAATATATGATTTGATTGATAAGAACTTAGCTGTTTTTGCAAAACGCTCTTTATCATTATTATTCATCCATGCAATTTTAAGCATAGGCGACATCGGGTGCAGAGGCATACCTGTAGCTGCATAAATATCATTGGCCTTTCCAGAAATTTTTAAGTCCTGCATTTCCTTTTTGGCTCTGCTATCAGACCATGTAAGAGCATTTCCCAATGGTGTGCCGTTTTTATCTACAGCCAGTAAGCTGTGCATCGATGAGCTAAAACAAATGGTGGCTACCCGGTAATGTTGAGGATATATTTTTTCATTGAGTAGGTTTTTAAGAACATATAACATTGTAATAAACAATTGTTCGGGATCCTGTTCACTATAATCTGGTTGCGGATGAAATGTCGGATAATGGCCTTTCATATTACCTATTATTGTCCCGTTCAGGTCGAATGCAACAATACGTACAGCATTTGTACCCAGCTCAATTGTAATTATACATTTCATAAGTTATTTTTTATACTATTCATTTAATAAATTATTTTTTCTAAACTCTCCGGGTGTATAACCAGTAAGTTTTTTGAAAGTCGTGGAAAAGTGCTGCGATGAGTAAAACCCGGTTTCCAAAGCTATATCCGTAATATTTTTTTCTTTCTTCTTAAGCATTTTTATAGCTTCAGAAATCCTGATATTAATCAGATAATTAATAGGGGTGAACCCAGAGTAACTCTTCACTTTTTCATTAAATATAGTTGTACCCATCCCTGTTATAGCAGCCATTTCCTCTACAGTCCATTGATGTGACAAATCCATTCTTAACGATTGCTCTAACTGCATAAATGCTTTAGGAAAGTCACGGGGTGGATTATTTTGTTGAGTAAGCTTTCTCGCAATTGTAATTAATAGCTCGTCGATTAATTGATTAAAGCGGGTAGTAAAGCCGAGTGACTGGTTGTGAATTTCATTAATTAATGAATGGAAAATCCTGCCACAATCGTTCGGATTTGAAATAACAGATGTGACAGATAAAAACAAAACCCTTGCTACGGCCTGTTGTTCATTTTCGTTTAACCCACTCCATTTTCCAATGGATGGCATCTTCGATCCCAATGCTTCTGTATTTAGAAATATCCAGCTGATAGTTCCTATTTCCAGTATACTTTTTTCATGTCCCAATTTGTCATTGGGCAACGAAAGCACCACATCGCCCGGAAACAGTAAAAATGTTTTACCATTTACAACCCATTCAAATCTCCCCTCGTTAATACAATAGATTCTTAAACAATCTGATTTTGTTTCACCAAAAGAATTTAATTGTATAGCCTGGTTTTTAC
Source organism: Flavihumibacter sp. (assembly GCA_033761915.1). GTDB lineage: Bacteria > Bacteroidota > Bacteroidia > Chitinophagales > Chitinophagaceae > JACMLD01. Next base: position 5,297 of record JANRMC010000303.1, on the reverse strand, counting down.
GTACACCAAATTCCATTACGTGCGGAAAGAAGTGCAGTAATTGCGATGTTTCCTGATGATAATGGAATTGTAACATACCTGCCGGAAGTTATTATTAGGAAGACTAAATATATGACATGCTGATTATAAAAAACAACTTCCAAAATGTGCAATATTTACCAATGTTGAATTTTGGTAGATTAATGTCTTATGAAAAAATAGTTTTACCTGATCGAATAAAAGTTTAGTACACCAAAACAGCTAGCTATATGAAATCTAAATCCCTCAGAGGTTGGCGCCTTTACGCCATTAATTTTTTTTTACTCCTTATAAGTTCTCTATCTACAATTGCACTAAATGCACAATCAGTAAAAGGTACTGTAACTGATCAAAACGGATCAGGTATTCCCAATGTAACTGTAACAGTAAAGGGAACAACTGCTGGCACAAAAACAGATGATGCCGGAAATTTTAGTATAACTGCAAGAAAAGGGGATATACTAAATTTCAGCTCCGTTGGTTTTGTTACAAAAGAAGTAGCAGTATCAGATGAGGGCGCAGTCATAAAACTTATTCTGAATACCAACGCGAGAGACTTAGGAGAAGTAGTTGTTACAGCACTTGGCATTAGTAAGCAATCCAGAGGACTTGGTTACGCTGCCTCAAATGTAAAACCAGATGAACTAACCATTAATCGCACACCCAACCCAATGAATGCGTTGCAAGGTAAGGTCGCGGGTGTAAACATCTCCAGTCTTGGTACCGGACCCGGAGGTTCTTCGAAAATCCGGATAAGAGGTCAATCATCTTTAAGCGGTCAAAACGGGCCACTAATTGTAATTAATGGCGTACCTGTTGATAATACGAATTTTAACGAATCTACCAGCTCAGGTATAAGAGGTGGTGGTGTAACAGCTGATGGTGGTGATGGTTTATCTAGTATTAACCCAGATGACATTGAGAGTATGACCATACTGAAAGGTGCTCCTGCTGCAGCACTGTATGGTTCAAGGGCACAAAATGGTGTAATAATGGTTACAACTAAAACAAAAGGAAAAACAAAAGGAATCGGGCTATCTTATAATTTCAATTTTACCAGTGAAACTCCATTAGATTTTACCGATTATCAAACCGAATATGGACAGGGAGAAAATGGTGTTCGCCCAACGACCCCTAACCCAACTTCGGGACAATGGTCTTTTGGAGAAAAAATCACACCAGGACTTACACATACGCTTTTCAATACACCAAACCTACCTTACGTTGCACAAGGAAGCCGTATAAAAGAATTTTATAGAACAGGTACTAATATGGCACATACAGTTACCTTCAGTGCCACCGGAGAAAAAGGGGGCTTGCATTTATCACTAAACAGTACAGATAATAAAGGTATTGTACCTAATAACCGATTCGCTAAGAAAGGTTTAAACCTTGGTTACAGCTATAATTTAAGTCCTAAGCTGTCATTTGCTGGAAGCATTAATTATACAAATGAACTAAATTATAATCCTCCAAATATTGCCAATCAGGATAATACTATACCCACTACCTTAATGGCTATGGCTAATACAATGCCGTTAAGCGTATTGAATGCAAACAAATATGACCCCGCCACAGGCGATGAGTACCGCTATTCCCGTTTTACAAACAGAACTAACCCTTATTGGATTTTGGCCGAACAGTTTCACAACATCAGAAGGGACAGGATATTCGGAAATATCTCAGTGAAGTATAATTTGCTCCCTTGGTTATATGTACAAGGTAGATTTGGGCAAGATTTTTCAAGCCGCGATGAAGAAGTAAATAACTTTCCTACTGGACAAACATCCAGAGCCCTTGTTCCCGGTTTTGCCAATGGAATTTATACACAGGAGGCTCGACGCTTTAGAGAAACCAATATGGACATATTGATTTCTGCTAATAAAAAATTTGGCAATTTTGATGCTACCCTTACCGCTGGTGGCAACCAAATGAGACAACGGCTTGATATTAACAACATACAAGTGACAGATTTTTTTGTAAGAGGTTTATACACCGTACAAAATGGCAGAGCTAAAGATCCTATTTACACGCTCATTACAAAAGGAGTAAACTCAGTATATGGTTCTGGTGAAATATCATGGAACAAAGTATTTTATTTATCTGGCACTATAAGAGATGATGCCTTCTCTACCTTGTCTCCAGCAAACAGACATGTACTTTACCCTTCTGTTTCCGGTTCTTATGTGCTGTCAGAACATCTTTCAAAAGTATGGTGGCTCGATTTTGCTAAACTGAGAGTGGGTTATGCAGAAGTAGGCAGCGATAATTCTGTAGATGCATTTTCAGATCAGTTATTTTATGCCGTAGCAGCTAACTTACCCACTAACTCAGCTAATACTCCGGTCCCCTTAGCAACAAGTGGCAACTCAATCCCTAATCCAGATTTAGTACCTAGCCGTACGGCTGAAACAGAAGCTGGATTGGAAGTACGCTTGCTTAACAATAAAATCAATTTTGAAGTTTCTGTTTACAAAAAGGTTACCAGCGACCAGATAGTTTCTGTACAGGTTTCAGATGCTTCCGGATTTCTTACTAAAAGAATAAATAGTGGTAAAAGCCAAAATAAAGGTTTTGAAGCAGTATTAGGTATCACTCCTGTTAAAACAAAAAATTTCACTTGGAATTTTACAGCTAATACTTCTTATAATAAAACAAAAGTACTTAGCATCTTAACCAACACACCTGGAGAAAGAATAACTACCGGCACTCACGTCTTTAACGGAGAAACACGGCATGTTGTAGGTCAGGAAATGGGACAGATTGCCGGATTTGGTTACCAAAGAGATGCCACAAAAAACAATCAAAGAGTTTTCCAATCAAATGGTTTACCACTTAGAACATCCGGATTGGTATTATTTGGTAGCGCATTACCAAAGTGGACAGGGGGATTTTTAAATTCATTTAATTATAAAGGACTTTCTCTTTCAATTTTTATCGACTATAAGTTAGGAGGCAAAATGCTTTCCGGAACAAATTTCAACGCAGTCAGACATGGCTTGCATAAAGTAACACTAGAAGGAAGAGCTACCGGTGTGGTAGGTCAGGGAGTTACACAAAGTGGGGCAGTAAATACAACTTCGGCAGCCGCACAGTTTTATTGGGAACATTTACGTACACAACAAATTGTAGAATCTGTTATTTATGACGCAGGCTATTGGAAGTTAAGGCAGGTTTCATTGGGCTATGATCTTACTAAGTTTATACCTGCTAAATGGCCTGTAAAAGGATTGCGTTTAGATTTTGTAGCCAATAACGTATTAATGCTCAAAAAGTGGGTGGATAATATTGACCCTGAAACTTTTGGTTTTGGATCCGATAATAATGTAGGTCTTGAAAATCCTGGCTTACCCACCACCAGAGGTATCGGCTTTAATCTAAATGTTAAATTCTAAATCGCACACCAAGAAAAAATAAATCAAATGAAAAAGATATTAAAATATACTTTCCTGATTACTGCATTAGCTGGTGCTGCCTCATCTTGCGACAAAAAGCTAGGAGATTTAAATGTCAATAAGACAAGCCCAACAACCGTCAATCCGGTTTTCTTATTGAATAATGCTATAGTAAACTCCTCTTTTCCCGTAAAGTCATTAGTGTTTGACATGGGCATAGTGCAACAAATGATTTCTCCAAATGGTGGTGTATTAAGTGGCGCTAATTTTAATCAGGATAGTCGTGATGTAACCACCCCCCCTATTTGGGCGGTCTATTATCAAAATGTAATTAAGTATACTAAAGATGCCATTGTTAAAACAAAAGATGTCCCGGGCCGTTCAAACCTTTATAATATGGCAAGAATATATCAGGCATATGCTTTTATGCTTTTAACAGATGAATACGGAGAAATACCATATAAAGAAGCCGGTGGTGGTTTCCCCAATCAAATACTTTTACCTAAATATGATAAACAAGATGAAATATATGCTGATATCATAAAAGAGCTTACAGAAGCCTCCGCTGCTTTAAATGCTGGCAGTCCAATTGAAACTGCCGACTTCCTCTATGCTGGCAATATTGCTAAATGGAAAAAATTCGGTTATTCATTGTTGCTTCGGGTCGGTATGCGTTTAAGTAAAGTTGATGCAGCAAAAGCACAGGCTACTGTGCAGGCTGCCTTTGCAGGAGGCGTAATTACAGATAATGCAGACAATGCTTACATACGCCACGACGCTAATTTTAATCAGCCAATAGGTGGCACACTAAACGGCTCAGAAGCCGCAAACTTTTATTTAACTAAGCCCTTCGTGGATCAGTTAAAAAACACAAACGATCCTCGTTTGTCTGCCATCGCAATTAGATATGTAGGTGCTACTTCTGGTAATGGACAAACAGTAGCCTCAGGCAATACTACTGCAGCAATGCAAGTAGGCATGCCTATGGGTAAAGATAATGGTACTATCCCTGCTCAGGCTATTGCAGACGGCGTTGGAAGCTTCTATGCATACAGCCAGGCAGATAGAAGAAGAGTAACAAAAACTACTTCTCCTGTATTCCTACTTACCGCCTCTCAAACTAACTTATTATTAGCAGAAGCAAGGTTCAGAGGTTGGATAACAACTGGTACAGCCGCTACTTATTTTTCTAATGGCATTTCTGCACATATGGATCAAATGGCAACATACGATCCTAATAGCGCCATTTCTGCTGGCGCAAGGGATGCATATGTATTAGCTAACCCGTTAGTATCTGGGTCAGAGTTAAACCAAATAAATACTCAATACTGGATTTCATCCTTCTTAAATGGGCCTGAAGCATTTGCCAATTTCAGAAGAAGCGGTTTTCCGGCTTTAACACCAAACCCTTACGGACAACCAAATAATCCGGATGTTCCTAACGGAACTTTTATCAGACGACTAACATATCCAACATCTGAACTTTCAATTAATACAACGAATGTAAATGAAGCCATAGGTCGTCAAGGGGTTGACAAACTAAGCACAAGAATATGGTGGGATAAACCTTAAGTTGCCATACTGAATATGTTTACAGTTTCATATATAAAAACCTTTTGTGTTTACAAAAGGTTTTTATATATGACAGCTTCTAATTTTAGCCAAACAATTAAAATATTATCTTATAATTACATTTTGGATAAAAAACCCAGTTAATGACAAAAAAATTAAGAAGCCACGATTGGTTTGGCCGAAAAGACAAAGACGGAATTATTTACCGCAGCTGGATGAAAAACCAGGGCATGCCTACTGACATGTTTGATGGCAGGCCGGTGATTGGTATTTGCAATACATTCAGTGAGCTTACTCCCTGCAATGCACATT
>JANRMC010000302.1:0-29607 GCA_033761915.1 Flavihumibacter sp. | reverse complement strand
TTCTGTTTTTAAGTGTACTGGCTTATGTAAATGTATTGCTCATGAGCAACCCAAGGGTTATGTATGCCATGAGCGAGGATAAAATTTTACCTCCGGTATTTAAACAACGAAACTCAAAAACAGATGTACTGACAGTTTCCCTATCCGTGTTTGCGGCCATTTGTGTTATCATTGTTTTTTGGGCTAAAGAGTTTGATACCATTTTAAGCTTCACCATTTTTTTAGATTGTTTTGGTATGGCTTTATCGGCAGGCACTATTTTTATTTTGCGTAAAAAAACAAAACATCTCAACGGCACGGGCATTTACAGTATGAAGTTGTATCCGCTGCTGCCTTTAATTTTTATAGCAGCCTATGTGTTTGTAGCCATCAGCATAGCGCTGGATTATAAGCAAAACAATTATGCAGCCCTTATCGGTTTAACGGTGTTGGCTGTTTTTGTAGCGCTTTATTTTTTAATCAACCGGGCCTCCCAGAAAAATACAGCGCAGCATTGATTTACGTCAAACCTTGGTTGCAGTAGTAGGTTACCAGCCGTTGTGCCTGTGGCAACATCCTTGCCACGCTCGGTTCAACGGTAAGGCTTTGGGCGGCAATGACCGTTGTAAAAACCACTAAATTGATATAGTAGTTTTAGTAAAAAGAAACGGAAAGAGCTTATTTTCGTTGAAACCAAAACCTTATTATAATTCATGAGAACCTTGTGGCTAACTGCAATCCTGCTGGCCGGCTCTTTTTCTGTTGTACTGGCGCAGGATGAAAATAAAAACATCAGCATTAAAGAAGCAACAGACGAGTATCGCTTTGTAAAAGGCGATAAAACCAACCCGGTAAAAATTAAACAGGAAATGAAAACTGTTTATTACTGCAATGATTACCGCACTTCTTTAACCGTAGCAGAATTTTACAACGATAAGATTGAAATTAATGATGTAGACATAAGAGTAAATGGCGATAAAGTAAAAAACTTTAAACCCAATGACGAATATTACAGTATGGATGGTATATTTTTTTCTGATGCACGGGTAAATTATTTTTCCTTGCCCTTAGAAAAAAAAGGTACCACCAGTACCGTTAAATACGAAAAAACCTATTCAGACCCCCGCTATTTTACCAGTATCTATTTTTCAGAACCCTATCTGGTAGAAAACAAAGAAGTAAAGCTGGTGGTACCTGTGTGGATGAAGCTTGAAATAAAAGAATATAACTGCAAAGGCGCCGGCGTGGTGGCACAAAAAGATACCAAGGGAGACGAAACGATTTATACCTATACTATAAAAAACCTGCCAGCCAGTATAAAAGAAGAAAATGCTCCCGGCCCAACATATATAGAACCACATATTCTTATAATGTGCAAATATGCAGAACCCGAAGGCGTACGCATTACTTACTTCAATACCCTGGCAGATCAGTACAAATGGTACCGCTCATTGGTTAAGGAAGTAGGAAACGATGCCACCACCATAAAACTAAAAGCCGAAGAAATTACCAAAGGGGTTACCGATGATTTTCAAAAAGTGAAACTGATTTTTCAATGGGTGCAGGATAATGTGCGTTACATAGCCTATGAAGATGGTATTGCCGGATTTAAACCCGATAAAGCACAGGAAGTTTTAAGAAAAAAATACGGAGACTGTAAAGGAATGGGTAACCTGATGGCAGAAATGCTGAAAGCCATTAAACTGGATGGCAGGGTTTGTTGGTTAGGTACTAATCATATTGCTTATGATTACAGCACCCCATCGCTGGGAGTGGATAACCATGTTATCAGTGCCTGGCTTTACAAAGGAAAAACCTACTACCTGGATGCTACTGAAAAATTTATCGGGTTTGGCGAAACGGCTGAACGCATACAGGGCCGCCAGGTATTGATAGAAGATGGCGATAAATATCTTTTACAAACCATTCCGGTTGTTGCAGAGGCACAAAACACCGCGTTTGAAAAAAGAGTGCTAAAGATTAATGGCAATAATCTGGAAGGCAAAGTAACACAAACCTGGAAGGGCGAAAGCAAAGAATGGTTGCTGAGCCAGTTTCACGACATTAAAAAGGAGCAGCAAACCGATGCATTGACCCGTTTTTTAAATGAAGGCAAAAGCAATTTTGTAATATCCAATCTTAAAATAATTAATCTGGAAGATTACAATAAAGACATACAACTGGAGTACGATGTGGTGATAAAAGACGCGGCAGTAAGTTTTGATAAAGAAACCTATATTGATATAGACGATCGTAAAGATTTCATTAACCACAAGTTTGAAGTGGATAAAAGAAAACTGGCGTTTGATTTTCCTTACAAAGGTCACATGGTGTATGAAGTAGAGCTGCAACTACCGGCCGGTACCAAGCAGGCATCTGCTATCAATGCATTAAAAATTGATAAACCAGAATACAGTTTTCAGGGAGAATATAAAGCAGAAACCAACAAAATTGTATACAAAAGAGAAGTGCGGCTGAAAAAAACACGTTTTGTAAAACCACTGATGGAAACCTGGAATAAAGATTTACAGCAACTGGCAGATTTTTACAATAACCAGTTAACCCTAACCAAATAATACTAAACCGTTTTACGATGATTAAAAGACTACTGGCCGTTTGTGCCATTATTATAATAACAGTTGCTGCACAGGCACAAAAAGATAAAAGCAAGCAGGAGGCAAAATATGAAGAGGTATCTGCTTCTTTAAAAAATGAAATATGGGCGTGGAAGAAGCCGGAGTTTGATGTAAGAAATATACCTGCAGAATACAACAGCTACTCTACTGTGGTTATTGCCCGCCATCAGGAAATTATAGGCGATAGCCGCAGCCGCTCAAAGTTTATGATTGGTATGGCTTTTTATAGAGAAATGTCTATTAATACTGTTACAAGAGAGGCTATTAAAATAAATGATAAATCGGCGCTGAGTGATTACTCTGAAATTTCTTTCACCAAACTGGAAAACAGGGCCGGTATGTTTCGCTCTAATAAAGCAGCCACTTATGTGGGTATACGAGTTATAAAACCCGATGGAAAAATGAAAGAAATTAACGCCGATGAAATAGTGCAAACCAATGCCGATAAAAATAAAAAGGAAGCAAAACTGGCAGTATCTGATTTACAGGTGGGAGATATAATTGATTACTACATTGCCCAACAGGTAATATCAGACGGAACCGATTATAATGAAAGCGGACTTTACCGGCATAGTTTTTTGTTTTACGACGATGCACCTGTAATGAATTACTCGGTACATATAGAACTGGGAAGAAAATATGCTGTTGAGTACCGCTGCTATAACGGGGCACCCGATTTTAAAGTAACAAGGTCAGATGATGATGATATTATAATGGACGCAGTTAAAAAGAATATACCGGCCAATAAAGAAAGTGGTTTGTGGGCTTCTCCGTTGCGTCAATTGCCTATTACCCGGTTAAATATTGTGCCTGGCTACAAAGGCATGTTTGCTAATAAAATAAATGCACGCAAGCCCGGCGAAGTATACAAAAATCAGAGTGCAGAAGAATATGTGGAAGACCGCACTAATATAATTGCTATGAATAACCTGGGGTCTTTCTACGGATTTGCCATTCCGGGTGCTAAAGATTATATGAAGCAATTGCAGAAAAACAAAGAAGACATTACAACAGACAGCCTGGCGGGTGCCTGTTATTATTTGTACAGATTTGGAACTTTATTGCAGTTAGATGGTTCAGAAAAAATTGAAAGTGTTATTGCCAGACCTCAATTGGAGCTGAACCCCGATCTTTTTCTGGAGAGCCTGAGTAAATACTTAAGGTCTTATGGCGTGGCCAATAGCCTGGTATTAACCACTTCTAAATATGGCCCGCAAATGAAAGACGTGCTGGGAGATGATTTCAGTTACCTTATAAAAACAGAAGGCACAAAAAAATCAATTTTTGGTTTTACAGATATTTTTACACCTGCATTTTACACTCCTTCCTATTTTGAAGACGGTAAACAAGCAGTTACCATAGATGTGGGAAGTAATGGTAGTAGTAAGGTTAAAAATTTTACCAAAGGCAGTACCAATATACCCGGCACCACTGCAAAAGCCAATGCCCGTATAGAAAATTTAAAAGTGGCTTTAACTACAGATGCCGCCACCTTACAGATTGATAGAAACACCACCTTGCGGGGCCACTATAAATCTGATGTACAGCAGGCCTTAATTTCTTTTGAAGAGTATTATGAAGCTGAACGTAAACTGTTTGGTATAGAAAAATCGCTGGTGGAAGATTTGGCCGACGGTAAACGTACCCGCAAGTTTGCCGATGAGTTGAGTGCTGCTTTAAAACTAGAACGCGAAAAACAGAAAGACCGGTTTACCAATGAAGCGAAAGAGTGGTTTGAACAGGAGGTAACAGACCTTAGCAATCCCAAACTGCATAACCTGGGCACACGCCACTACAAACCCGATTTTGTTTATAGTGCCAGTTTTAAAATGGGTGGCCTGGTAAAAAAAGCCGGTAATAATTTTATTATAGATATAGGTAAGCTGCAAGGCTCTCCGTTAACTCTTACAGAAGCACAGCGTAAACGCACCATAGATGTGTACATGCCCTTTGCCCGCAGCGTGGAAACCACCATTACTTTTACCATACCGGAAGGCTTTAATGCAGAAGGGGTGGCCGCATTGAATAAAAAGGTAGAAAACGAAACCGGCTATTTTATAACGGAGGCCGCTGTAACCGGCAACCAACTGGTAATAGCCATCAAAAAATCATACAACCATGCTTTTGAACCAGCAGCCAATTGGGATAAACTGCTGGCTTTTATAGATGCTGCTAATGAATTTACCAACGCCAAAATTCTGCTAAAGAAAAAGTAATGTTTTGATGCACCGGGCGTCAAACAGATGCAGGTGTTGATGCCGCTGAAGGGTGCGACGCAACCGGAGCTGAAAAAATTACTGCGGCCGGTAACCTTACCAATCAATACTACGTCTAAGCATGTGGCATTTTTTAAGTTAACCAACAGCTGTTCATAGTTGGGCAGATGTTGCGTCGCACTCTTCAGCAGCAGTGCTGCCATCAACAGGGTAATTAAATAAATGCCTTATTTTTATTGCCCTGTAAAAGAAATTAAGTCCGTTTGTCACAAAAAAGTAAAACAACCTTAGCTACCACATAAATTTGTTGCATGAACCAAAAATTTTGTGTGCCGTTACTATTACTATTATCGGTAGCCGGCACCCGCACCATAGCACAGGAAAAATGGGATTTGCTGAAATGTGTGAATTATGCGCTGGCCAATAACGTTTCTGTAAAACAGGCCGATGTGCAGGCACGCATATCGGCATTAACGCTGAAGCAGAATAAACTGGCGCAATACCCCACCGCCAACTTTTCAACCAATTTTGGGGTAAACAATGGTCGTTCTATTGACCCAACCACTAACCAGTTTACCACGCAGCAATTATTGTTTTCGGGCTATAATCTAAATACCGGTATGAATGTGTTTAACTGGTTTAACCTTAAAAACACCATTGCCGGTAACGAGCTGGATTTAAAAGCAGCGGAAGCCAACGTAGATAAATTAAAAAACGATATAGCCCTGAATGTAGCAACGGCTTATTTACTGGTACTAACCAGTAACGAGCAGGTAAAAATTGCTGAGGTGGCTGTAAAACAATCGCAGGATAATTTATTTAACACCCGCAAAAGAGTGGATGCCGGTACGGTGCCCGAGTTAAATGCCCTGGACGTGGAAGCACAACTGGCAAGAGATAGTGCCAGCCTGGTTACGGCTAAAGCAAGTTTAGAGCAAAACAAGCTGCAGTTAAAAGCAGTAATGAACTTAGATGCTGCCACCAATTTTGATGTGTTAATGCCACCGCTTGATAAAATACCGGTAGAAAAAATTGCGGATCTGCAACCGGATGCAGTGTATCAACTGGCGCTGGCTAATATGCCTTTGCAGCGTGTAAATGATTTAAGAATAAAAGCCGGAGAGAAGTATGTGGCTGCTGCCAAAGGTGCATTATATCCATCAGTAACTTTATTTGGAAGCCTGGCCTCTAACTATGCTAATAATAAAATACCGATTATTACACAAACCCCAACCGGCAGTTTTGTAAACACTGGTGCCAAAGTAAATGTGGGTGGTACCGATTACTCGGTACAGGCACCACAATTTAATACAGCCATTACCACCCGGCGTGAGCCTTTTGGCAAACAGTTAAGCGAAAACTTCAGGCAGAATGTTGGGTTTAGTTTAAGTGTACCCATTTTTAACGGGGGTGTAAACCGCATTGGGTGGGAGCGCAGTAAACTGAATTTATTAAATACACAGTTACAGCAAGATCAGGATAACCAGAAACTGAAACAGGATGTTTACCTGGCTTATACCAACGCCTTAACCGCATTGCAGAAGTATAATGCCAGTGTAAAAACCTTAGCAACCTCAGAAAAAACATTTGAGTTTTCTCAGAAAAGGTATGATGTGGGTTTGCTTTCAACCATTGATTACCTTACCAGCCAGAATAATTTAAACCGGGCCCGATACGATGTTTTATCAAACCAGGTGGATTATGTTTTTAGAATGAAAGTGCTGGAATTTTATAAAGGCCTTGGCATTAAACTACAATAACAACCAATTTTTTTATAGCAGATAAGTATATATTATGAACAAGAAATTAAAATGGATATTAATAGGTGTAGGTGTATTACTGGTAGCTCTGGTGGCCTTACAAAAATCTGGTGCATTAGGTAAAGATGAGGGCACTAAGGTTACTGCAGAAAAAGTGGCTAAAAGAACCATTATTGAAACTGTAACTGCCAGCGGAAAAGTATATCCTGAAATTGAAGTAAAAGTAAGTCCGGATATTTCTGGAGAAATAACAGAGCTGATGGTGCAGGAAGGGGATAGTGTGAGAAGAGGCCAGGTGCTTGCTAAAATTTTTGCTGACTTATTGGCCACGCAAAAAGATCAGGCGGCAGCTGCCGTAAATCAGCAGGCTGCTTCTGTATCTAATGCGGCTGCGCAGTTAGAAGGTTTACAGGCTTCTTTAGAGCAGGCGCAAAACCAATATAACCGCCAGAAAAAATTGTTAGACGATAAAATTATTTCCCGGGCAGAGTTTGAGCAGGCAGAAAATACCTACCGTACGGCGCAGGCCAACTTAAATGCTGCCAAACAAAATATTGTAGGTGGCCAGGCCAGTGTGCAAAGTGCCCGTGCCAGCCTTACCCGTGCCCAAAAAGATTTAGGACGCACCGTAATTACAGCACCTATGGATGGTGTTATTTCTTTACTGAGCGTAAAGAAAGGAGAACGTGTGGCAGGTAATAGCTTTAATGTAGGTACAGAAATGATGCGGGTGGCCGATATGAGCAAAATAGAAGTACGTGTTGATGTGGGTGAAAACGATATACCTAAAGTACATTTAGGCGATTCTGCCATTATTGAAGTGGATGCCTACAACAAAAGAAAATTTAAAGGCATAGTAACTCAAATTGCCAGCAGCAATAAAGGGGCAGCTTCTCTTTCTGCAGCGGCTACTTCTACAGATGTTACCAATTATGAAGTAAGAATTCGCATTTTGCCCGATTCTTATAAAGACCTGATTGACCCTGCAAAACCCAAAAGCTTTCCTTTTCGCCCGGGTATGAGTGCCAGTGCAGATATACAAACCAAACGCCATGAAAATGTATTGTCTGTACCATTTAACGCCGTTACCACCCGCGAGAAGGGTAGTGATAAACCTGCTGGAGAAAAACCCAAAGACAAACCAGCTGATGGTAACGAAAATGAAGGAGAAGAAAATAAATCAGCTACAGATGATTTGGAAGAAGTGGTATTTATTTTAGACAAAGACAACAAAGTAAAAAAAGTAGTGGTTAAAACAGATATACAGGATATTAACCACATTGAAATTGTAGGTGGTCTTAAAGGAGATGAAACAGTAATTACCGGCCCTTATGGCACCGTAAGCAAAATATTAAAGAATGATATGAAAGTAAAGGTGGTGGAGAAAGATAAACTGTTTGATACGGGGAACAGTAAAAAATAAAGTTTAGCCATAAAAAATATACGCAGAAAGCGTTTGAGGATTACCTTAGTTCCTCAAACGCTTTTCTTTTTTAAAACAGCATTGCTATGGTTCAATTTGGTGTAATAGGTAGTGGCAGCTGGGCAACAGCATTGGCTAAAATTTTAACAGATAACCAGCAGCCTGTAAACTGGTGGGTAAGAAATGAAACCATTGCGCAGCATCTGCAGAAAAGGCACCATAACCCGCACTATTTAAGCTCTGCATATTTTGATACCGCATTTGTAAACGCCACCTGCAATATAGAGTCTGTGGTGGCTAACAGTACCCATTTAATAATAGCGGTGCCTTCTGCCTATGTAGCAGATACTTTAAAACAACTACCTGCTGCAGCCTGGCAAAACAAGCAAATTATATCTGCCGTAAAAGGCATATTGCCAGAGCAAAATTTATTGTTAAACGATTATTTGCAGCAGGAATATGGCATTGCCATAACTAATTACTATACCATTATGGGCCCCTGCCATGCTGAAGAAGTAGCGGCAGAAAAACTTTCTTACCTCACTTTTTCAGGGGCCAATGCAACAGATACTGCGGCGCTGGCGCAATATTTTAAAACAGAATATTTAAATACAGTAGTAAACTTAGATGTGTATGGTGTGCAGTATGCTGCTATACTAAAAAATATTTATGCTGTAGGTGCAGGTATGGCGCATGGGTTAGATTATGGCGATAATTTCTTAAGTGTTTTAATTGCCAATACGGCCGATGAAATGGCTGGCTTCTTAAGAAAAGTAGGCATCCGTAATATAGAGGTGGGGGTGCACCAGGAAGAAGACCCCGTATCTCACAAACGCCAGGCCAACTATGCGGCATCCGTATATTTAGGAGATTTATTAGTTACCTGCTACAGCCCCTACAGCCGTAACAGAACTTTTGGAAACATGGTGGGTAAAGGCTATTCTGTAAAAGCCGCCCAGTTAGAAATGAATATGGTGGCAGAAGGGTACAATGCCAGCAAATGCATGTATCTGATAAATAAAGAAATTGAAGCCGAAATGCCCATTGCCGCCACCATTTATAAAATTTTATGGGAAGGCCTGCCTCCACGTAGTGGTTTTAACGTAATAGAAGCAAATTTGATATAAAGTTTTGTAACTTTATACTGCTTTAATACATCTAAAAATAAAGAAGCACACAACTATGCCAGTATCATTTACAGGTTTTAGTTCTACCACACTCCTTCTGCTGCTAGCTGTAGTTTGTATCGCTAAACTGGTAGGGTATATCATACGCAGTAGCCGCACCCACTAAACCGGTGCCATCGGCATACCACCACTTATAACAATTCTTGTTAAACCTTTCAATGTTTTTTCTGTTATTTACCTTAAACTTAAGGTTATGCCAGGTAGTGTAATACGCAGATACAGGGAAATGAGAAATTACTCGCAGGATTATGTGGCTAAGAAAATGAGTATTTCTCAAAATGCCTACAGTAAAATAGAAAACAATATTACACAGCTAACCGTGCATCATGTAAAACAATTGTCGGCCATACTGGAAGTATCTATTGTTGATTTACTGAAAGACGATTTTGAAATACACAGCCCCGGTGTAATGCAGCTAGAAAGTGTAACCAAAGAAAACCTGCTGGAAACCTTTGACCGCATCCGCGATAATTTGGCCACCAAGCATCCTCAAAAACACGAGTTCTATCCGGTAATTATGTCGTTACTGCAAGCCATAGATAATACGGTAGGTAACGTGCAATAATATTTTTTAACCAGCTTCATATCTCTGGGCATCATCGTTGCGTCGCACACTTGTGCAGAAGGATGCTCATGGACAATGGCCGATAGATTACAGAAATAATACCATTGAATAGTATCTTACGTAGATATGTAAGACTTCTCTCTCCTGTAGCATGCACCTGATTTATATCTTCTGTACAAGTGTGCAATCCTTCGGTAAACTCAGGGTAAACTGCCACGCAGTGCTGCTATAACTACTACCGATGAACCGAGCGTGGCAACGATGCTGCCATGAAAAAACACTGCTGGTTACACAAATAAATCAGCAGCTATAGCATCGGCAAATAATTTTCCGTGTTGGGTTAACTGTAATTGATGGTTGTTTTGCTGTAAATGCAATAACTGCAAATGTTTGGCGGCGGCAGTTTGTATTTGCTGCGCAGCTTGTGGTCCAAACCGTGCGGCAATGTGCAAAAGGTTTATACCTTCCTTTGTTCTCAGACCAATCATAATGGTTTCGTTCAGTTGCTGCGCCGTGCTTAGCTGTTCTGTTTCTGTAAGCAGGTTGTTTTGCTGCAAGGCGTTTATGTATTGCGGGGTATGTGCCCTATTCCATTGCCGGCTATTGCCATTATAAGAATGGGCCGATGGCCCGAGGCCAAGGTAATGCACGCCCTGCCAGTAAGCACTATTGTGTTTGCTGTGATAGCCAGTTTTTGCAAAGTTTGAAATTTCGTAATGCTCGTATTGGTGCTGGCTGGCCCAATCCATTAATTGTAAAAATTGCTGCGCTTGTTTATCGCTGTCAACCGCTTCTTTTTTTTGCAGGGCTATCATTTTTTGTAAAGCAGTATCGGGTTCTACCGTAAGTGCGTAGCAGGAAAGATGCGGTATATTGTAACTGTTGGCAATACTAAGATTTTGCAGCCACTGTTCGTTGGTCAGCAACGGAGAGCCATATATCAAATCGATGGTAATGTTTTGAAAATAGCGGGTGGCAGTTGCCAGGCATTGGCGGGCTTCTGCGGCATTGTGTGCCCGGTTCATCCATAGCAAGTCTTCCTCAAAAAAAGATTGAATGCCGATGCTGAGCCGGTTTATGCCCAAGGTCTTCCAGTTATGCAGTTTAGTAGCTGTAATATCATCGGGGTTGGCCTCAAGGGTTATTTCTGCCCAACTATTAATATTGTAATGCTTGTTTAATTCATTGAACAATGCTTCCAACTCAGAGGCTTCTAAAATAGAAGGGGTGCCGCCGCCAAAATAAATGGTGTTAACAGGCTGGCCTTGTAAATATTCTTTTTGCAAGGCTATTTCTTTCAATAAAGCAGCTATTAAATCGTTTTTTAAACCAAGGCTGGTAGAAAAATGAAAATTGCAGTAGTGGCAGGCTTTTTTGCAAAAAGGAATGTGTAGATAAATGCCCGCCATACATTTGTAGTTAATTAGGCCCTTTAAAATTTATGCCAAAGGTAATAGTATCTGCTTTTATTAAATGCTGTATTTGTGCTGGTTTGCTGCTGGGCAGTTTTTGCCTGCAGGCACAATACCTTTTGCAGGTTTGGCCGGTTGATAAGGATACCAGTTTTATTAAAAAAGAGTTGCAGTTGCAAACCACTTTTACATCCAGAGAGGCTTGCATTACCTATATTAACACCCTGCTTACACAACTACAGCTGAAGGGTTTTGCAGCAGCATCTATTGACAGTTTGTATTACGATTCTGCCGCAGCACATATACACCTGTTTACCGGACCGCAATATAAACTAGCGGCTATTTACACCCACAAACAGGATGAAGCTGTTTTGCAGCAAGCCGGTTGGAATACAAAGGCACTTATAAACAAACCCCTGCAACTACAGCAACTGCAGCAACTGCAACAAAACCTGCTGAATTATTTTGAAGATAACGGGTATCCGTTTGCGGCCCTGCAGTTAGATAGTATTCAACTGCAGGAAGAAAGTTTTACGGCACAGTTACAATTAAACCGGGGGCGTTTATACACCATTGACAGCATCCGCATTTTTGGAAACGCAGTTATTAATAACCTGTTTATGCAGCGCTATCTGGATATTAAAAATGGGGCCCTTTACCAAAAGTCAAAACTGCAAAATATTAATAAGCGTATTGCAGAACTTAGTTATGTGCAGCAACAGCAGCCCTGGGATTTAACCATGCTGGGTACAGGATCGCTGGTGAACCTGTACCTGCAACCCAAAAAAAGCAGCCAGATAAATGTATTATTAGGCTTTTTGCCGGCTAACCAGTTTGCCAATAACGGGTATGAAAACGTACGCACCAAATTGCTGTTTACCGGTGAGGCGAATATTAACCTGCGCAATGTTTTGGGCAATGGAGAATTAATGGCATTAAACTGGCAGCAGATACAACCAAAATCGCCGCGGTTAAACCTGCAATACCAGCAACCCTATATTGCCGGCACTCCTTTTGGCATTAATACCACTTTTGATTTATTCAGAAAAGATTCTTCTTTTTTAAACCTCAATTTTACGGTGGGTGGCTTGTATGCACTCTCAGTAAATCAAACAGGTAAGGTGTATTTTCAGGCATTACGCACCAATCTTTTAAGTGTGGATACAGCCAGCCTGCGATTGCTGAAAAGGTTACCGAATGAAATTGATGTTAGTGCTTCTAATATTGGTATTGAGTACGATTTAAACAAAACCAACTACCGCTTAAACCCACGCAAAGGGTTTGAGTTTTATATAAACAGTTCTACAGGCTTAAGAAAAATACGGAAGAATAATGTTATTGTAAACCTTAAAGACCCCGGGTTTCAGTATGCCTCTTTGTATGATTCTATAAAACTGAATACATACCAATTTAAATTGAAAACGGTATTTGCCCGGTACTTTCCTTTAACCAAACAATCTGTTTTAAAAACGGCGGTTAATGCCGGTTGGATACAAAGCCCTACTATTTTCAGAAACGAGCTGTTTCAGATTGGTGGCTACAAATTATTAAGAGGTTTTGATGAGGAAAGTATTTTTGCATCGTCTTACGCAGTGGTTACAGCCGAATACAGGTACCTGGTAGGCACCAACTCTTTTTTCTTTGTGTTTACAGACGGTGCATGGGCAAAAAACAACAGTGTTAATTTAAAACAGGAGAATAGTTTTATAGGTGCGGGTCTTGGCTTGTCTTTTGAAACCAAGGCCGGTATTTTTAATATTTCTTACGCCACCGGCAAGCGCAACGATATAAAGTTTGACCTGCGGCAATCAAAAATTCACCTGGGTTTTGTAAGTTATTTTTAATTACAAGCCGCTTACTATTATTTTTGCAAGCTTAAATGAAAGGGCCTTTAAAATTTATATGGTTTGTTGGGTTGTTGCTTTGCAGCATCATAGCTGCGAATGCCCAGCAAACCGGTAGTGTGCCCATTGCCAAAGACAGCAACAAAAACCAGCCAACCACTACAATAATTACAGATACTTTAAAAACATCCGATTCGCTGATAAAAAAAGCAGATAGCAGTTTGCAACCCGTAAAGCCGGCACCAGTTAGCGGAAGAATCAGTTACAGCAGTGTTTTAAAGCAACACCCCTGGTTTAATTTTTTAGGCCGGCCGGTAGCCAGAATTGAATCGGAGCATTTACATGCCGATGAAGATCATTTCTTTTATTTATTGGCCGGACTTTTCTTCTTTCTGGGTATTGTTAAAACCAGTTTTCCGCGATACTTTGAAAATATATTTGCCCTTGTTTTCAGGGCATCTTTAAAGCAAAAGCAAATACGGGAGCAATTACTACAGGCAGCCCTGCCCTCTCTGTTATTGAATATTTTATTTGTACTGTCTGGCGGCTTGTTTGTGTATTTTGTATTGCAGCAGTATGCCTTTTTAACACATTTACCTTTTTGGTGGCTACTGTTTTATTGCTGCGGCGCGGTGGCTATAATATACCTGGTTAAATACATGGCCCTCAGATTTACCGGCTGGGTATTTAATATGAAGGAAGCCGCTGCCACCTATATTTTTATAGTATACCTGGTAAATAAGCTGATGGGTATTTTTTTATTACCCGTGCTGGCCATGCTGGCTTTTGCCCCGGTTACCTGGAAGCCTGCTTTAATAACGGTAGGGTTAGCGGTAGTACTTCTTTTTTTTGTGTACCGGTACCTGGTATCATTTGCCCCGGTTCGCAGAGAAGTAAAAGTTAGCCAGTTTCACTTTTTTATATACCTTTGCGCCTTTGAAATAGCACCCCTTTTGTTGATGTATAAGGTGCTGCAACGTTTTTTGTAAACAATTTTTTATTGCGAATCCATATTTGAATTTAACATGGTGAAGAACGGCGCTAAACCTGCATCCGGTAAGAGTGTGAAAACGATCCTTATTACCCAGCCAAGACCAGATTCTGATAAGTCTCCTTATTTTGAACTGGCCAGAAAATACAATGTTACGCTAGAGTTTCACCCTTTCATTAAGTTGGATGCAATACCTTCTAAAGATTTTCGCCGGCAAAAAATTGATATTGCTGCGTTCACCGGCGTAATTTTTACCAGCCGCAATGCCATTGATCATTTCTTTCGTACCTGCGAGGAAATGAAAGTGAATATTTCTCAGGACACCAAGTATTTCTGCATTACAGAAGCGGTGGCTTTATACCTTCAAAAATTTATTCTTTACAGAAAACGCAAAGTATTTTATGGCGCTAACGGCACTAATAAAAGTATGTTTGATGTAATTAATAAACATAAGGAAAACGAGAAATTTTTGTACCCCTGTTCAGAAAATCAGCAGGATAATGAAATTATTAATTGGCTAAAGGCAAACAATTGCGAGTTTGCCACCCCTTTTATGTACAGAACCATCAGTAATGATGTTAAAGAAGTACTGCAAAAAACCCCTTTTGATGTTATTTGTTTTTTTACCCCAAGCGGTGTAAAAAGTCTTTTCGATAATTTTCCTAACTACAAACAAAACGGCACTTTCATTGGCGCTTTTGGCAACAACACATCTAAAGCAATAGAAGATGCCGGCCTGCAATTAGAAATTAAAGCACCCCAGCCACAGGCGCCTTCTATGGTAGCTGCGTTGGATAAGTTTTTAAGCGATCTGTCAAAAAAATAATTGAATAGTACCAGCCATGGTTTTACATGGCGTCATCCTTGCGTCGCAATCACTTCAACGGTATTGCAAGGGGCAGCAATTATATAAAATGCATGCTTTAATTTAGCAGTAGCTGCTGCAAAAGGCGCTTCTGTTTTGTTGCTGTGTGTTACTGCCGTTGCAGTGTGCGACGCAACCACTGCCCCACAGAGCCCCGCTGCCGGCTACCAAAAAATTATTATGAACCAACCCAATAAGCTTGTTAACGAAACAAGCCCCTATCTTTTGCAACATGCTTATAACCCTGTAGAGTGGTACCCATGGGGCGAGGAGGCATTGCAACTGGCAAAAAATACTGATAAAGTAATACTGGTAAGTATTGGCTACTCGGCCTGCCACTGGTGCCATGTAATGGAAAGAGAGAGCTTTGAAGATGCAGCCACGGCCGCCATTATGAACAAGCATTTTATAAATATTAAAATAGACCGGGAGGAGCGACCAGACCTGGATCATATATACATGGATGCGCTGCAGGCAATGAGCGGACAGGGCGGTTGGCCTTTGAATGTTTTTTTAACACCCGACAAAAAACCGTTTTACGGAGGTACTTATTTTCCGCCGCAACGGGTACACAACCGCCCCTCGTGGCAAGAAGTGCTGGAAGGGGTAAAGAATGCCTACTTAAATAAAAAGGAAGATATTATAGCCCAGGCAGAAAGCTTAACCCAGCACCTGGTAAATGCCAATAATTTTGGCCTTGGTAATAATAGTAGCGTTGCAGAAAACCGGGAGGAATTGGTGCACCGGGCCTTTGCAAACATTATAAAAGCGGCAGATGCTACCGATGGAGGCTTTGGGCAAGCGCCTAAATTTCCTCAAACATTTACCATACAGTTTTTATTGAGATACTATCATTTTTATAAAAATGAAGCAGCTTTAAAACAAGCCTGTTTAAGTATTGATAAAATGTTGTTTGGCGGCATATATGATCAATTGGGGGGAGGATTGGCGAGGTATGCAACAGATAACGAATGGCTGGTGCCTCATTTTGAAAAAATGTTATACGACAATGCGCTTTTTATAAGTGTATTAAGTGAAGCATACCAACTGACACACCACCCACATTACAAAAAGGGGATTGCCACAACTATAGATTTTGTTGTAAGAGAACTGGCTAATACAGAAGCTGGATTTTACGCAGCACTGGATGCGGATAGTGAAGGAGAGGAAGGGCTTTATTACGTGTGGAATAAAAACGAGATAACAGCCATATTAGAGGAAGATGCAGCATGGTTTTGCGAGTTGTTTGATGTTACAACAGATGGTAATTGGGAAGGTGTTTCTATTTTAAACAAATTGGGTAACGAAAATGTAATTGCTAACAAATTGGGTTTAGACCTTCTGGCATTTGAAGAAAAAGTAGAAGCTGCAAAAAAGTTATTGCTGCAGCACAGAGAAAAAAGGATTAAACCCGGCTTGGATGATAAACTTATTTTAGGGTGGAATGCCTTAATGAATACAGCAATTTGTAAGGCATTTGCTGCTACTAAAAATGAAGATTACCGGGTTTTGGCTATCAGAAATATGGATTATTTGCTGCGTTGCTTTAAAAATAAAAAAACCGGACCTTTTTATCATACCTATAAAAACGGCGAAGGCAAATCGCTTGCTTTTTTAGACGATTATGCCCTGTTGATTCAGGCATGCATACATTTACAGGAAATAACAGGAGAGGGCAATTACCTGTGTATTGCCAAAGAGCTGACTGTATATGTTGAATCTTTTTTTTCTGAAACCCCTACAGGGTTCTTTTTTTATACATCAAAGGAACAGGAGGATGTTATTTTCAGAAAAAAGGAAGTGTATGATGGGGCCATGCCTTCAGGAAACGGAGTAATGGCAGGAAACCTAAATTACCTGGGTTACGTATTTGATAAAAAAGACTGGAAGGAAAGAGCCATAAAAATGATGAGTAGCCTGCAAGAGCCTGTAAGTCGCTACCCGGTTTCTTTTGGGGTTTGGGCCAATATGCTGATGCTGGAAACTAACAGATGGAAAGAAATTGTTATAAGTGGTAAGAATTTTAACGAATTGCTGAAGGGTATTTTACATATCTTCATGCCCAACAAAATACTTCAATCCGCCACCCAAAATGATACAGGTTTTCCCTTATTGGCTGGCAAGGTAATTAAAGACGAGCCGCTGATATTTTTGTGCGAAAACTATCGTTGCAACACTCCCGTAAACACCCTCCAGGAATTAGTCCAACAACTTGAAAACTAAAGAAAAGTGAAAAACCGTTATTAAGTTTTCCCCTAAAACAATAAACTAAACTTAAAACACGTTTCTGGTAAACGGGGAATTTACTATTTGAACACCCAAAATTAATTTTTAAACTTGTAGTCAATGTTGTCAAAACATTATATTTGCCGAATACCCTTTAATATTATGAAAATGAAAAACCTGTCTTTGCTAGTAGCAGTTGCCAGCGTGTTTCTGGTAAGCTGCGGTAAGTTAGGTAAATCCTCTAAAGGATTAGCCAACGACGGTCAGTTACACGGTGTTGCGCCAGGTGGTCGCTACACACTTCCCAAGCCTCCCGGCATGGTATACATCCCACCAGGCACATTCCATATGGGCCCCAGTGATGAGGATGTGAATTATGCTTACACAGCCCGTAACAAACAAGTTTCTATTAATGGCTTCTGGATGGATGCCACAGAAATTACCAACAATGAATATCGCCAGTTTGTAAACTGGGTGCGTGATTCAACTGCTGCAAAGCTGATGGGTTACGTAAAAAGCATTGATGGTGTTGATGTAGTTGACTGGAAGAAAGCACAAACCATTAAGTGGGGCGATAAAGCTACAACTGAAAAAATTGATCAATTAATAGTAACTCCTGAAAACAGAATTTTCGGAAAGAAAGAAGTTGATCCTAATAAATTGGTGTATCACTCAGAAACTTTTGATACAAAGGAAGCCGCCCGCAGAGAAAATGCAGGTAAGGCCCGTTCTAATTTCATTATAAAAAAGGACGTTCGCATCTATCCTGATACATTGGTTTGGATTCGTGACTTCTCTTATTCTTATAATGAGCCAATGACCAAGCGTTATTTTTCTCATCCATCATTTGGTAATTATCCGGTTGTTGGTGTTAACTGGACGCAGGCAACTGCTTTTTGTGAGTGGAGAACTCATTATCTGAATTCATTCTTAGAATCTAAGAAAAGAGCTCAGGAATCAGACTTCCGCCTGCCAACAGAGGCTGAGTGGGAATATGCTTCAAGAGGCGGTCGTTCTCAATCTATGTTTCCATGGGGTAACTACTACCTGAGAAACAAGAAAGGATGTTTGCTGGCAAACTTTAAACCCGGACGTGGTAACTATCCTGAAGATGGTGGTTTCTACACAGTAAGGGCCGATGGATACTGGCCGAATGATTTTGGTCTGTATTGTATGGCGGGTAATGTTGCCGAGTGGACTTCTTCTTTATATTATGAAGGTGGCTACAATTTCCAACACGATATGAACCCTGATATTCGCTACAACGCAAAAGACTCTGATCCTCCGAGAATGAAGCGTAAAGTATTGCGTGGCGGTAGCTGGAAAGATGTAGGTTACTTCCTTCAAACAGGAACCCGGACCTACGAATATCAGGATACTTGTAAATCATATATCGGATTCCGTTGTGTGATTGACCTGCCTGCTATGCAAGGCCGCCGATAATTTAACATTTTGAACAAAATTTTTTAAAAACAGGTTCGTTCATTTCATTGATTTCATAAAAATCAAATCAGATACTTATTCTCTAAACCCGTTTAAAAACTCTTAAAAACGAAAACTATGGCTGGAGCAAGTAAATCAACCGAAAAATTAGTAAACGTGATAGTGTGCGTGGGTGCCGCTGTCGTAATCTTTGGAGCATGGGCTAAAATCCTGCACAAACCATTTGCAGATTGGATGTTAACTGTAGGATTATTAACTGAAGCTGCCATCTTTCTGGTATATGCATTTTTACCCCCTCCCGGAGGTGAAATGGCTGCAATTGCAGAAGCCTTACCAAAAATGGGCAACGCAGGCAACCCAGCTTTAAACTCTTTAGATAAAATGATGCAGGAAGCTGATATTACTCCAGCTAACCTTAAGAAATTAAGTGAAGGTTTTCAAAAATTTGGTACCACTGTTGGCCAGATTAAAGATGCTTCAGACGTAGTTTCTTCTACTAATGACTTTACAGCCAAAACCAAAGAAGCTGCAAGTGCATTAGGTGCCATGAAAGAAGCTTATACAAAATCTGCTGCAACTATGCAGTCATTTAACGATGCTTCTGAATCTACTAAACAGTTTCATGGTCAGGTACAGGTATTAACAAAGAACTTATCTAGCTTAAACACAATTTATGAGCTGGAGTTACAGGATACCAATAACCACCTGAAAGCGATGAATAATTTCTACAGCAACCTGGCACAAGCTTCACAGGCAATGCAGGGTAGCGTGGATGATGCTAAGAAAACACAAGACCAGATTGCAATTTTGGCTAAAAACTTAAGCAGCCTGAATGGCATTTATGGTAACATGTTAAGCGCTATGCAAGGCAGATAAGAACAAACGGGAATAAAAGAGAATTTCACTAGCTATAGTTAAATCCTTTATCCTGTACCCGATTGAAAAATGGAAAACCTGATTACTAATTAATTAAATACCTCACCCATGGCTTTACCTAAAGAGCCCAGGCAAAAGATGATCAACATGATGTATTTGGTGTTAACAGCCCTGTTAGCATTGAACGTATCATCTGAGATTCTAAACGCCTTTAAGACCGTGAATAACAGTATCGCTACTGCTAACAGCGTGGTGGATGCTAAAAATAATACTACCTACAAATCTTTTGCAGACAAATTAAAGAAAGCTGAAACTGCAGAAAAAGCTGCTATGTGGTGGCCAAAAGCAGAACAAGCTCAAAAGCTATCTGCAGCAATGTCTAAATACCTTGATGATTTAAAAACTGAATTAAAGAAAGAATCAAAAGGTGAAAACATTGGTACCGCAGAAGAACATTTCAGCGAAGATAATTTGGATGCTTCAACTCGTTTATTGGTTGAAGGCGCAAAAGGCGAGGAGTTAAGAAAAAAGCTGGAAGACTACAAAACCCAGATGTTGGCTATTATTCCAGAAGCTAAAGATCAATTCGCAAAATCTTTGCCATTGGATATGACTGTGCCTAAGTCTCAGACCGGTTCTGAAGCAAAAAATTGGCAAACAGCATACTTCCATATGACGCCAACTATTGCGGCCCTCACTATCCTGAGTAAATTTCAGAATGACGTAAAAAATTCAGAAGCTCAGATAGTTGATTATTGCCATAAAGAAATTGGCGAAGTGGAAGTTGTATTTGACCAATTCCAGGCCTTTGCGGGTACCAATGCCACTTACCTGATGCAGGATGATGAATTAGAAATTACTGCAGGCGTTGGCGCATTCTCAAAAGCTGCTAAACCTACTATTACTATTGGTGGTGCAACTGTACCTTTAAATACAGAAGGTGTGGGTGTATACAAAACCAAAGTAAGCGGTACAGGAGATAAATCTGTTGACGTAAAAATTTCTTATAAGAAGCCAGATGGTACTGATGCTGTAGTAACTAAAACAGTTAAATATTCTGTGGGTGTTGCATCAGGCGCTTCTATCTTCTTAAAGAAAATGAATGTGGTTTACTTAGGTGTTGATAATCCGGTTACTATTTCTGGTGGTAGCGTAGGTAGCGAGAAAGTTAAAGTAAGCTTTACAAATGGTTCTATCACCAAAGCTGGTAAAGATGACTATGTTATTGTTCCCAGTTCTGTAGGCCCTGGTACTGTTACTGTAAATGCAGATGGCACCCAATACAAATTTGAATTGCGTTGTAAAATGCTGCCTAACCCGGTTGTATCGGTGGGTGGTGTTGAAAGTGGCCCAATCCCTTCTGCCCAGTTTAAGGCTATGGGTGGTATGATTGCTAAATTGAAAGATTCAGATTTTGATGCACAGTTCCAGGTAGTAGGTTATAAAGTAGGTGGCTATGTAAATGGTATTTACCAGGAAGCCGCTGTTGATGGCCCGCGTTGGACTGCTGCTAATAACCTTATTGGTTCTGCTAAACCAGGTTCACAGGTATTTTTTGATAATATTCGTGTAAAAGGTCCAGATGGAAAGGTTCGTTCAATTCCCGGTACCTTCTTTACTTTAAAGTAATAGTATAAATAAGAAAACAATGAGAAACCGAATCATCCAGTTTTGTTTATTAGTAACTGTTTTGGCAGGTGTAAGCATTGATGTGCAGGCACAGGCAAAGCGTACTGCTAAGAAAAAAACAACTACTAAAAAAACAACTACTAATAAAAACACAACAGGAGATGCTGCTGCTACTGTAGCAGTGCCTGCAAAAGACACTGTTAAACCGGTTATACCCGATCCAGAATTAGACTTGGGCACTATCCGCAAAAGTTTGCGTAATGATAATGCCATTGAAAGAAACCTGGTAAAGGAAAGAACCCCATTAAATTACGAGCACATCCGCGAAGATGATGCGGTGTACCGCCAGCGCATCTGGAGAGAAATTGATGTTCGTGAAAAAATGAACCTGCCTTTTGTTTATAAAGCTGAAGATGATAACGGTAACCAGCGTTTTGTAATTATTTTATTAAATGCTATTAAAAGTGGCGAGGTAACCGCTTTCTCTACCGTTGATGACCGCTTTACCACACCATTACCTTACAAGGATATTACAAAAAAGCTCGTAGGAGATAATCCCATAATTCAAGTTCCTGATTGGGCTAAAGACCCTGACGGCTCAAAAGGAATTATGAAAGATTCTATGATTGTTAATGAATTTGACCCGAATAAAATTCAAAAATTTTGGGTAAAGGAAGATGTTGTGTTTGATAAAGAATCTTCAAGATTATACACCCGTATTTTAGGTATTGCCCCAATGCAAACCATCGAAAATCCGGATGGTTCTTTCCGAGCCGTTACGCCTTTGTTCTGGGTTTATTATCCCGACTTGCGTCCTTTACTGGCAAAGTTTGAAGCCTACAATGGTAAAAACTATGGTGCCCGTATGAGCTGGGAAGAGCTGTTTGAAAGCCGCATGTTTGCCAGCCGCATCATTAAGTCTACTATTGAAAATCCTAACGACCTGTATATTGAAGGTTATATTAAAGACCCCATCTTACGTTTGTTAGAAGGCGAAAACATGAAAGAAAAAATCTTTAATTACGAGCAAGACCTTTGGTCGTATTAAAAGACTACTTATATTTCTTAGCAAAACGGCATCGTAATTTTACGATGCCGTTTTGCTTTATAAACAAATGATTTTTATATAGTCACACAATAAAAAAATACCCACCAGCAACCATTGATTTATGCATTTTGTTTCCTATTTTTACTTCGGTTTTTCATAGGATATTGGATTTTAAAAACGGGGCTGGATTTCTATCCTGGCCCCTTTATTTTTTAGTCAACAGCAACCCTTTGCGCAACAGTTGTTGCGTCGCACTCTTCTACAGCAAATCTCTATTCAACCTTTTATTTACACGCATAAAATGCCTAATAGCATATTAAAAGATGAACTGAGCGTAGCAACGATGCTGCCACTTGTTCTATAGCTGGCTAACAAAAAATACTATTGTTTATTTGGGGCTTGTGTGCTGAAATGTTTTTGAAGGAGTGCCGCTTTTGATGCCCCTACCTGTGCCGTTAACTCTGCTAAACTGGCCTTTTTTACATTGGCAACAGACCTGAATTGTTGTAATAATAAATTGGCCGTGGCTTTACCAATGCCATCAATATTTTCAAGTTCGTTTTTAAATGTGCCTTTACTGCGTTGCTTTCTGTGAAATGTAATACCAAAGCGGTGTACTTCATTTCTTATACGGCGTATCAGTTTAAGGCTATCGCTATTGTAAGGAAGTTTTACAGATTGTTTGTCTCCGGCAAAAAATATTTCTTCTTCATTTTTGGCCAATCCTACCAGTGTCATTGTGCCGTTTAAGTCTAGATTGGCAATAGCTTGCAATGCGGCACTTAATTGGCCCTTTCCACCATCTATAATAACCAGTTGAGGAAATGGCTGGTTTTCTTCTTTTAACCGCTTGTAGCGTCTGTAAACAGCTTCCTGCATGGTGGCAAAATCGTTAATTCCTTTTACTGTTTTTACATTAAAATGGCGGTAGTCTTTTTTACTGGGCATACCATCTTTAAAACATACCATGGCAGAAACAGGATAACTACCCTGGAAGTTGGAGTTGTCAAAACACTCAATATGAGCCGGGGCGACGGTTAGTTGTAAATCCTGCTGTAGCTGGTAGATAATTTCTTTATACTGCCAATTGCTTTTGCCTTCCAAATGTAATGTATTTTTCTTGCGGGCTTCCTGCTTAAAGTAGTTTACGTTTTCTAATGATAGCTCCAGCAATTTTTTCTTATCACCAGCTTTGGGTATTGTAATAGTGATATCGGGCTCCGGGTATTCAATTAAGAAAGGGAGTATCAACTCGGTTGCGCGGCTGTTAAAATTGCTTCTTATATTGCCAATGGCAAAGCTTAGCACTTCAGCATCATCTTCATCCAAATGCGGCTTTAATTGCACGGTATGCGTTTGCACAATGGTGCCATTCTGTACCATTAAATAATTAACATAGGCATTAACTCCTTCTCTTAAAAGGGTAAACACATCTGCATTGCCTATATGTTTACTAACTATTACAGATTTTGACTGATAGTTTTCAAGATGCTCAATTTTTTTTCTGACTATCTCTGCTTTTTCAAATTGCAGGTTTTCAGCAAAGGTTTTCATTTCGTTTTTAAAATGCTGTAAAACCGGGTTGTGGTTGCCCTTTAGCAGGTGTTTTAATTGCTGCAGGCCATCATTATAATCTTCTTTTGTTTGTAAACCTTCGCAAGGGCCTTTGCAATTACCAAGGTGGTACTCAAGACAAACTTTAAATTTAGCTTTTTGAATATTGTTATCAGTAAGGTTCAATTTACAGGTTCTCAGCTGTATATTTTGCTTAATAAAATTCAGTAGCTCTCTAACGCGGCCTACGGAAGTGAAAGGGCCAAGGTATTCAGAACCGTCATTGATTTTTTTACGGGTAAGAAAAACTCTAGGGAAGGGTTCTTTTTTTATAACAATGAACGGGAAGCTTTTATCGTCTTTAAGGTCTATATTATACTTTGGCTGAAATTCTTTTATAAGCGCATTTTCTAAGAAAAGTGCATCCTGTTCTGAGGAGGTGATAGTAAATTCAATACGCTCAATCCTTTTTACGAGTTCTATCGTTTTATAACTAGCCTGAGTTTTATTAAAATAAGAACTGACTCTTTTACGAAGATTTTTAGCCTTACCCACATACAAAAGTTCATCCTGGTTATTGTAATATTTATAAATACCAGGATTGGAAGGTATGGTATGAGATAAATTTCTAAAAGTATCGGCTGTCATCAGTTTCAGTGCATTTCACTGCAAATTTCGGGTTTATGGCTTATTCTGTGGGGTCCCAGGTTAGTTTAACCTGTTGTATGGGTAAGGGTTGGTTGCCTAGTCTTTTTTCGGTTATTATCAGCATATGTTTATCGGCTTTCCAATACATTTTTTGCAAAATCATGGTATCGCCTGCTTGAGATTTTTTTTCCATATAAATACTTCTTACCTGATCAGCCTTTACCGGGTCAGGATTAATGATAACATCCACCCGCTGAAAAGCCGCTGCAGTATCACTGGTGGTATAATTAAAGGTAACTGAAGGAATGCTCTGATCTGCAAAACTCGTTTCCTTATAGGTTTCACGGATGCCGGGTTTGGTAAAGTCCGGGTTTTGAAAATGGGCGGCCTGTTCAACAAGATCTCTGTTATCAGCTGCAACTAAAGATTCCTTTTTGCCGATGGTAATTTTTTTGCTGATGGGCAGCTGTAAAGAATCAATAAGCTTTATTTGGCCAGCTATATAATCTGCTACCGGGAAAAAATTATGGGTAGTAGTATCGGGCAAAGACTCATTTAGTGCAGTTGGGTTTGTAGTTGCAGATTGGTTACATGATAATAAGCCTGTCAGCAAGAAGCAAAAAAATAATTTATTCATGTATCAAATTACGTAACAAAAAAAGTAAAAAACAAAAAAGCTGTTGTACTAACAGCTTTTGGTTATTTAGTGTATGTGAAAGTTTTTTATTTGCGCTTACCACCAAATGGGCGGGAGATTGAAAGACGTACACCATATTCTGTCAGGAACTCACGAATGGGGTATTTGTCTGTATAACTACTTACCAGCTGTTTACGGAATTGCGGGCCTAATTGATACTTCAGGTTTTTACCCTGGTAAGCTACAAAGGCTTCAAAGCTGGTATGTATATTCCATTGACGTACCAGATCAGGATTATACAGGTAGTTTCTATAATCTTCTGAAATAAGGAAGGCGCTGGTATTAAGCATATAAGCCGGTTGCACCGTTCCAGCAACACCAACTTGTATTTTTCTTCTGTTTAATAAAGATATCTCCGCACCTATAGGAATGGATAATTGTACATAACGATTGTAAATGTTTTCAGGAAAATAGCCTTCAAATGTTCTGATTGAAGTATAATCA
Organism: Flavihumibacter sp.; assembly: GCA_033761915.1. Taxonomy (GTDB): domain Bacteria; phylum Bacteroidota; class Bacteroidia; order Chitinophagales; family Chitinophagaceae; genus JACMLD01. Next base: position 4,164 of record JANRMC010000302.1, on the reverse strand, counting down.
GAAACACGGGAAGGCGCATTGGGAAAACGACTTAATGCTATAGTAGCTTTCTCAGGAGAATAATTATATGCACCAATTGCGTATCTGGAATAGTTTAATTGTAAACCGGTTTGTAATTTAATACCGGGTGCTAATCTGTATTGTGCTTTGGCGCCAAACTCGTAGCCAACTGCAGGTTTGTGGTCTACAAATGCATCCAAATTGCCACCAGCATACGTAATTGCCACCGGCGCAAATTCATCCTGGTTAAGGGCATTGCTTAATTTTCTGAATGTAACCACAGGTCCTGCAAACAATTGCAAACTCCATTTAGGTAAAGGCTTTTTGGTAATTGTAATTACAGCATTTTGATTTTGAAGCACAGGCTTGCGTTGGGTTTCGTGTGCTACAGTGGTAATACTCTTAATAGCTATATTTTTATTGGCAGGAGCAACAATTTCTTTTGCTGCATCAATGGTATTATCTAATTTATTCAATTCTCTTGCTTGCGGGCTTAATACAGGTTCTGTTGTATAATCGTTTGTATAAATGATTGCGTCATTTTCTAAGCTGATACCTTTATTGTCTGGCAAAAATGTACTGCCTGAATTTTTTTCTTGTAATTGAGTGCCTGTTTCTTCATTGTTTCTGTAAATACTATGGGCAACAGTTAAGGGCTTTACCGTTTTGGTAGTAGTTGCTGAAGCGGGGTCAATAACTATGGGGTTACGATGATCCGTTGAAGAATTTTCTGTAGCGGTAATGGGCAGGTCTTTATTGATGTTTGCAATGGCCTTTCTGTATTTATTTAATGCAGCTTCCCTGCCAATAAATACTGCAGATGTTACCAGTAAAAACAAAAGACCGAAGGTGAGCCATCTTTTCCGGGGGTGGAGGGTGTTGTTAATATTATTCCACACACGGTCAGACGGATACATTTTATGTTGGTCGGCATGTTGTTTTAAGTACTGCTCAAAATCCTCATTGTAAAAATTACGCTCCATTACCTGGTTTTAAGTTAGCACGGATTTATAAAGAAACAATGTTTTCATACCCGGATCATTTTATTGGCCGAAAGCACTCAAGAAAGGAAATTTTTTTACAGGCCGTTGTAATATTTTCTTTCTTACCAAAATATCTTCCAGCATTTGCTTTGCTCTGGTATATTGCGAACGGCTGGTGCTTTCTTCAATATCCAGCATCTCTGCTATTTCTTTATGGTTATAACCTTCAATGGCGTAAAGATTCAAAACTGTTCTGTATCCAATAGGCAATAACCGTATGCATTCTGAAATTTGTTTGGCCTGAACAATGGAAGGAACACTATCCTCTCTCACTTGTAAACTGGTGGCATGTATCAGATCAACACTTTCATTAAACTTCTTATTTTTTTTCAGATGATTAATGCAAGTATGAACAATAATCCTTCTAACCCATCCTTCAAAGGCACCCTGGTTGCGGAAAGTATGTATCTGCGTAAAGACTTTTATAAAGCCTTCCTGCAGCATATCTTCTGCATCTTCACGGCTATGCGCAAAACGATAACAAACAGCCAGCATTTTAGGACTGTATCGGTTATACAGTTCCCGCTGGGCATTGGCATTGTTTTGTAAACAGCCTTGTAATATGGTTTCCTCCGTCATTCCAGACATATAGTAACCATGTAAGTTAAGACAATTTGAGATACACTGTGCTGCATCAGAACTCAAAAAAAGCGTTAATAAATTTGTTGAAAATACCTAAGCCTGCTTGCAGACTATTAAATAATTACATTTTATTGGTCTGTTTTGCTGAATTTATTCTACAAATAGCCCTGTTTTGTTAAATGGTATTTACGCATTATTGATGATTGGGGTTGGCTGCACCTATTATAATCTGATATGCTTTCAATGGCTGTGCCATAGGTTTATCTCCTTTTTTATACCGGCTTATTACATGTAATTATTTAAAAAAACAGCGGCTTCTATTAATTCTTCGCTCTCATTTATAATACTTTACAATAAATTTGAAGGAAATCTGTTATTGGTTGAGTACCAAAAAAAGGTTAAACCTATTGCAATGAAAGGAATCATTTTGGCCGGTGGATCCGGCACCCGTTTACACCCCATTACCTATGCCATCAGCAAACAGATAATGCCTGTTTACGATAAGCCCATGATTTATTACCCGCTATCAACCCTTATGATGGCTGGTATTAATGAAATACTTATCATCTCAACTCCGCACGATTTACCATTGTTTAAAAAACTTTTTGGAGACGGCAGTAGCCTGGGGCTGAAATTTTCTTATGCAGAACAACCCCTGCCAAATGGTCTTGCGCAGGCTTTTGTAATTGGCGAGGAATTTATTGGCAATGATGATGTGGCTCTTGTTTTAGGCGATAATATTTTTTACGGTTCTGGTCTGGGGCAAACATTATCGGCTAATACAAAACCCAAAGGTGGTATTGTATATGCATACCATGTAAGCGACCCAGAAAGATATGGAGTGGTGGAGTTTGATGCTAATATGAAAGCAATTTCCATTGAAGAAAAACCCGCAGCACCCAAGAGTAATTATGCAGTGCCCGGTTTGTATTTTTATGATAATGATGTAGTGGCTATAGCAAAACGCCTAGAACCCAGCCCAAGAGGAGAATATGAAATTACCGATGTAAACAAAGAATACCTACGCAGAGGTACACTAAAAGTATCCATACTGGATAGAGGTACCGCATGGTTAGATACAGGTACCTTCGACTCGTTGATGCAGGCTTCTCAATTTGTACAGGTAATAGAACAACGCCAGGGTATAAAAATTGCCTGTATTGAAGAAATTGCCTGGCGCAAAGGATTTATTTCAAAAGAGCAATTGCATAAATTAGCGCAACCATTGTTAAAAAGTGGTTACGGACAATATATAATGAACCTGGTAGAAGATTAAGCTGTTGTTTTAATCCTCTGCAAACTAACCTGCAAAAAAATAGTAATGAAAAAAATACTGGTTACCGGTGGTTGTGGCTTTATTGGTTCTCACACACTGGTAGATTTAATTGAGAATGGCTTTGATGTAATTTCTATTGATAATAACAGCCGCAGCAACCCCCGCATGCTGGAAGGAGTTGAAAAAATAACCGGCCAAAAAGTAAAAAACTATAAGGTAGACCTCTGTAATTACGACGATACCTTTGCCGTATTTCAGGAGAATGAAGACATTGTAGGTATTATACATTTTGCCGCCTTTAAAGCAGTCGGAGAATCGGTAGAGCAACCCTTGCTCTATTTTGAAAACAATATTCAGTCTTTAATTAACCTGCTAAAATGCGTGCAGGAGTTTAATGTGCCTTATTTTGTTTTCTCATCATCCTGCACCGTTTATGGCAACCCCGAGGTAATACCGGTTACAGAAAAAACCCCCCCCAAACCGGCAGAGTCGCCGTATGGCTACACCAAGCAAATGGGCGAACAAATAATAAACGAGTTTGCAAAAGCCAACCAAACCCAATGCATTTTGCTGCGTTATTTTAATCCGGTAGGCGCACACCCCACCACACAAATAGGAGAGCTGCCCATTGGCCGCCCTGCCAACCTGGTACCCGCCATTACACAAACCGCTATTGGCAAACTGCCCCAAATGAAAGTACATGGCAGCGATTACCCCACCCGCGATGGCAGCTGCCTGAGAGATTATATACATGTATGCGATATTGCCCATGCACACACCCTGGCATTATCCTATTTAATAGATGGTAAAACCAATAAAAAGTGCGAAGTATTTAATTTAGGTAGTGGCAATGGCGTTACCGTGCTGGAAGCCATTAAAGCCTTTGAAAAAGTAAGCGGCGTGGCATTAAACTATACCATTGGTCCACGCCGGGGCGGAGATGTAATTGCTATTTATGCCAATAATGAATTTGCCGTAAATGAACTGGGCTGGCAAATAAAATACAATTTAGAAGATATGATGCTGACTGCCTGGAAATGGGAGCAACGCATTGCTACAGACGATAAGTTTTATAGTGCCAAACAGCCAGATCTGAACTAGTTATAAACAACCAATCACACAGTAAGCCGGAGCATTTTTATGTTGCCGGCTTTTGTTTTTCATAGCAGCAGCCGTTGCGTCGCACACTTGTACTGAGTTGGGGGTGATGGACGATAGCTGATAGTCAATGGTATTACGATGGTTTATGGGCCATTGACCATT
>JANRMC010000301.1:0-10993 GCA_033761915.1 Flavihumibacter sp. | reverse complement strand
TTTTGAATTGATAAACTCATTACTCTCTACTTTAATTTCTTTCACGAAATCTGATATTTACATTACAGGTTTAAAACCTACAAATAAGTGAATGTGATTTGGCATGCAATGCACAGCCAGCATTTTTGCTTTTCGGTTCTGTACTAATCCTGTAATATATTTATGCACTTCTTCCTTATGCTCTTTAGGAATGAGGCATTGGCGGTGTTTTATTGCAAACACAAATTGTAAATATATCTGCGAAAATGTATTTGCCATATTCAGGTGGCTCCTACGGAGCCGTTTTTATTATTTAAATTTTTGTAGAAACAGAATGCTCCTCTGGAGCAATTATACTTTACCGAATTTCTTCACCGATTCCCCAAACTCTTTATACACTTTCGCTGCTTCTTCCAAACTCAATCCATCCACCGCTGCTTTCCATGCCTGCTGCAATGCGGTTACACCTGCTGGTGCCCCCATTGGATGCGCCATGATGCCACCACCAGCCATGTATAATAAATCAACTGTTCTTGTTCTTTTGTATGTTTCAAAAGCCTGGCCGCCCCATTGGCCGGATGATACCACCGGCAAAACTGTTTTATGATTGTACATTGGTTTCAAGCATGCTTCAATAGAAGCCACCACACTGTCATCGCTTTCCCAAAATTTGTTTTGTATGCCGTTTACATGTAACTGGTCAACGCCAGCCAACCGCCAAATTTTTTGATAAGCTTTAAAATCAATTCCCAATAATGGATGGCGTGTTAACATACCCCAGCCATTGCGGTGTGCATGAATAGCCAGTTGTTTTTGCCCGCATATTTTTTTGGCTGCTGACAAACCCACGCTGTTAATGCTTACCAAGGCACAGGTACCGCCACTGCTTACAATTTTTTCATACCGTTGCTGCATCTCATCCACTTCACCACTGATGTTGAAAGCATACATCACTTTCTTACCTGTTTTATCTGCATGCGTATTGATGACTTTCATGATTGCATCTACCCGGTCATTAAAATTTGAATTGGCAGAAGAAGAAAGCAGTTCATCATCTTTTATAAAATCAATTCCTGCTTCGGCCAATGTTTTAACCATTGCTGCGGTTTGCTCCGGCGTTAAACCGATGGATGGTTTGATGATGGTTCCAATCAATGGCCTTTCATACACTCCTGTTAACTTTCTGCAACCTTCAATACCAAATGCTGGTCCGCTGAAATGATTTTCAAATGAAGCAGGCAATTCAATATCCATCAGCTTCAACCCGGTGAATTGTGTTATCTCATACAAATTGCCCTGCAATGTTGAAACCATCACGGGTAAATTATTACCAAAGTTTTCAATACTCCAGCTTACCTTCACTATGGCACGGTGATATTTTCCTTCTTTGCTGGTGGCACCGGGAATGGCCGGTTCATTTACTGTTTCTAACACTTCCACACTTTCCACTCTTGCAGCAAAGCGCTGTTTCAATTCTTCTGTTTCACCGGGCACGGCTACAAATGTACCTGATGATTGTTCACCTGCTAAAACCGCTGCCGCTTTTTCAGGAGCATAAGGCGTTTCAATGTAGTATGTCGCTGTTATTCTTTCCATAATTTTTTTTCTCACAGATTGCACGGATTAACACAGATGTTTTGCTCAATAGTATTCTAACAATACAAGTGTGCGACGCAACAGAAGCTGATAGTAGCACTACAGCTGGTTACAAAAATATTTACCGCATCAAATTCATCCACACCGTCATGTCCGTTTTGCCACGGTTGGCCCATGCATAGTAGGGAATGAGTTTAATGTTTACAGTTTTATAATTCGTATTTACTTCTTTATACAAGGTGTTTTTCCAGCTACCGCTTTGCAATAGTTTTGCTTGCCCGGTTAATGCAACAATTTTTCCTTCTGCAATTTTCATTGCTACAGGTTGCAGTTTAATTGCAGCAGGAATTGCCACATCAAATACACTTTGATTGGGTAAATCTGCACTCTCCATACAATAAACTACCGGCCCTCTTTTTACTGTTACCTGGTTTTTTGTTTCTTCCACCAGTGGATTGCTTTCTAATAATGTGGCAGGCATATCTAATGTCAATTCAATTTTATCTCCTGCATTCCAATTACCTCCGGCAATTACAAAACCACCATCCCTGTCTGTTACAAAGGGTACTTTTCCATTAATTTTTAATTGAAAAGATTTACACCAGCCCGGAATGCGGAGAAAAATATTTACTGGATTACTTGTAGCTTCTTTTATCGTTACAGTAATCTTTCCATCCCACGGATAATTGGTTGTTTGTTCCAGTTTCAGTTTGGTACCATCATGCAGTTCGGTGTTCAATGTATTACCGCCATACATATTTATATACAACCCTTTTTCGCCAATGCTGTACATATAATTGTTAACCTCTGCAATAGTACGCACCGTATTGGGCGGGCAGCAATTGGATTTGCTGATGTAAGGAATGCGGCCACCTTCCCAACGTAAATGATACGGATAGTTTGCAGCTGCAGCCAGCGGATTGGTGTAAAAGAATTTGGTGCCATCCATGCTAATGCCGCTGAGTACACTGTTGTATAAAGCCAGCTCCACCACATCCATATATTTATTTTCACCCGTTAATAAAAACATGCGCCAGTTAAACAACACATTGCCAATGTTTGCACAAGTTTCGTTGTGTGCACTAAAATTGGGCAACTGAAAATCTCTTCCGTAACTCTGGTGTACTTTCTGCACTGTATCGGGTTTGTAAGAAGTGCCGTCAACTGATACGCCATCATACAAAGCACCGCAACCACCGGTTACATACATTTTGGTGTTGATGACATTATCCCACAATTTATTTAAAGTAGTCAGTAAGGTTTTATCTCCTGTTTCAGCATACACATCTGCCACTCCTGCCATTAAATAATTGGCCCTTACGGCATGACCCACAATTTTATTCATATCCCGGAAAGGTTGCCTGTCGCTGTTATCATCAGTTCCTTCAACAGTCCCTCTTATGTCAATGAGTTTGTTTACGAGGGCTAAATATTTTTTTTCTCCGGTGGTTCTGTATAATTCTATCAACCCCATATAATGCGAAGGGCAAATAGCATTGCGTGCCTGTTCAGGTGAAGCGGTATTGTAAAAGCCAATTAAAAAGTCAGCGGCTTTTTTTGCAATGTCAAGTAACGTATTTTTTCCCGTTGCCCGGTAATGGACACAGGCTGCGGTCATCAGGTGGCCAAAGTTGTACGCTTCAAAACTCAGCTTATCATCAAACATTTTTTCCTGCCCGTTCTTCTTTTGTTCAATAATGTTTTTGGTATAAATACATCCATCAGCTTTCTGCGCTTTTGCAATTACGGCAATAGCATCATCCATCATGGCATCCAGCTTTTTATCTTTTGTTGCCGCATACATAGCAGCAACAGCTTCCAGTGTTTTATAAAAATCACCATCATGAAAAGACGGGCCACGAAAACGTCCAGTATCAATACCCGCTGCTACTTTAAAATTTTTGAAGGAGTAGCATATAGTATCGCTGGTATAAATATTCCAGAGCTGCGGCACCATGGCATCCCGGCAAACAGCAAAGCGTTCGGCCCAAAATCCTTTTGTCCATTGTACATCACTCATGCCAACGCTGGTTAGTTTTGCATGCGGACTGGCTTGTGTATTTACCAAACCTGTTTGTGCCATCATCTTTTGTGATAGCAACATGACTGTTATGAGTATTGTTTTTTTCATGTTACCAGCTTTAGTAATTCTGTTCAACATCGTTGTGTCACTCACTTGTACGTTCTGTTCTTTGCTCATCTTTTCCACCGGTTTCACCATTTGTTAATCACATTCAACCCTTTCAGGGTTGGTTGATCTAATTTTACATTTACATGTCGGTTACACATTTCCACCGGTTACACCGGCGGCTATGCACATTTGACCCCTTCGGGGTCTTTCGTTCCTGTTGCTCTAAGCCCGAAGGGCTTAAATTTGATTAGCCCTGTGTGCAACTCAGGGAACAATGCACCCAATGTTCCCCCAACCCCGAAAGGGGTTGAATGTGTTCTGCTACAACAAATATTTTTCATCAAATTCAATTCCATTCTCTTCCAACAATCTTTTATACTCATCATAAAAACTTTCCTGCTTATGATGTTCTTTTTGGTTTTTCACATATTCTATAATCACATCTTTCTGCTTTATGGAATAGGTGAATGCCCCATAACCATCCTGCCATCCTTTAAAATCAGGAAACATTCCGGAATCTTTCATCCATATACTGCTGGCTACTTTTATATCTTTCACATAATCCGCCAATGAAACGGAAGGATGCAGGTCTGAAAAAATATGTATATGGTCTTCAATGCCATTAACACGGTACAGCTTGCAATTGTTACCTTTTATAATTCCCCAGATATATTTATACAAATCCTCACAATGCTGTTCAGCAATTGTTGCTTCCCGGTTTTTTGTTCCGAAAACAATTTGATAAAATATTTGACGGTATGTACCCATGTTGATTTTATTCTTCTTTTCCGTGGGTTTCACCCACGGCTATTCACATTTGACCCCTTCGGGGTCGGTTAACATACGCATTATTTCATTTTCCACCGGTTTCACCGGCGACTATTCAAATTTAACTCCTTCGGAGTTAGTTGTATTGTACAACATAACCTTTACCTTTCTCTATTACCAATTCATAATTCCAATTTCCTTTTTCGATAAAATTTCCATCTACAGAAACAGGTTGGGTTTTACTTTTAAATTTAAATGTACCTGTTCCACCAGCCCCGGTAATTTTAATTTCAGTTTCACTCATGTACACTTCAATATCTCCGTCCGGCGTTGGCACTTTGCCTTGCATCCATTGTAAGCCTCCGAGGTTTGGTTCTACAATATAAGTTGCATATCCTGCCGAAGTTGGTTTTACACCAAGGTAATACTTACCCAGTAAATATATCGGGCTTGCCCCCCAGGCATGACAAAGGCTTTTACCAAACTCTCTACCATACATGGCATAATGCTCTGCTCCTGATTTAGACGGATCATATTCTTCCCAAAAACTTGTTGCGCCAATCTTGAGCATTCCACCCCAGTAATCTTTCATTTCTTTCAGCACATAATTCTGTTCACCCATTGCACACAATGCTTCCAGTTCATAGAAACGCATATAAGGTGTCGTAATCTTTTGAATAGTATCGTTCAGTAACACTGATGTTTTCACCTGCTGTTTCTGTTGCTCATTAAAATAATCGAAAAAGATCGAGAACATGTTTGCATAACGTGTTACATTTTCTGTTTGCTTTCCATCAACACGGCTATGCACCAATGCCTGTTTTTGATCGTTCCAATAAATGTCGAACATTTTTTTACGCATATCTACCGCAAGGCTGCTGTATTGTGTTGCTGCATCTTCATCTTTAGCGATGTTTGCACACAAAGCCATTGTCTCCAAACTACGCGCAAGCAACAACTGTTCAAAACTTACTTCTCCATTTTTGCTGAGGCCTTCAGCCCAGTCAATAAAGATCCAGTCGCCGGTCATCCATTCCATCAGCCCGTCTTTATTTCTTCTTGCCAGCACATAATCCATCAGCGTTTTCATCCGGTCGTAGTTCTGCGCAATAAACCCTTTATCCCCGGTGTAGAGATAATAATCATAAATACCGAGGAACCAGTAGTAGGTATAATCCATTATGGTGTTGATGTGACCCGTTACCGGGTCTTTACCCCGCAATGCATACGTTGTACGTTTTACTGTTTCGTTATCGAAGTACAGGTAGTAATTCATCAAATAACTTTGATACGCATCTCCACTCCAGATCCAGCGGTCACGTTTGATACCATCAATGAAAAATTCTCTTGTATTTAATTCAAATGTATATTTTGCTACATCGTAAATCTGGTTGATTGCTGAATCATTACAGGTAAAGCTGCCCCGTTCTTTTACATCAGCATATTCGTACAGCATCGAAACAGCATCAAGTGTTACGCCTTCATCGAACTGCACATTTACAAAACGGTAGGCTTTCGACAATTGCATCACATGATCATTCTTTGAAGGATTGTCTACCTCGATCCTATCCAGCGTTTCGCAATGCTCTGTAGACAATGCTTCTTCTTCCGATTCGCCATAGTAAATCGATAGATTACCTTTTCCACTCAACCCATGTAATTGAATAAAACCAAAAGTTTCTTTACCAAAATCAACCAGCATTGAATTATTCCCTTTAGTTGTTGATACAGCCTCTTGCTTTTTTGTGGGCAACATAAATTGCGAAGGCAACTGCGTTGGGGAATTAAAATTCCAGCTTCCTGCATTGAGCCATTTGGTAGCGGAGATGTCGGATGCTTTGCCTGTTTCATCAATCCACTCTTTATCTTCAAAAGTTACCAGCCAGCTTGCATCTGATACGATTGTTTTTCCTTTTACAAAAACAGCAGGCACATTGGCCTGGTTAAATACTTTAATGTTGATCTTGTGTTTACCGGCAGGCACAACAATTTGCTTCGGACTTCCTTCAAATGCTTTTCCATCAATCTTTACATTGTATTCGCCTTCCGCATAAATATCCACTGTTTCTTCGGCGGATACATCAAACACTTTGTGAAAATCCATCAGCACATAATGGCTATCTATTTTCCAAAACACAGGAAAGAATGTGCCACGTTCGGTGCGACGGTTTTGCATTCTATTAGCCAACACAATTTCAAAATCGCCGGGGTACCATATCCAAGTTACTGTAGAAGAAGTATCTGGTAAAAAAGAGTTCGTCATTTATTTCATGTTTTGTTTCGCAGTTTAGTCACAGGGTGTATTTAATAGTCGCTACAATAAAAGCATAATAGAATTACTTTAGTTGAACGGAGCGTCGCCACAACTGCTCAATCAAGGTTCAAATGCTAGTAATCCAAAAAAATAAATACGACATTTTGAAATACACACCTGGCAAAACCTAAATATCCTCTCCGTATCTTTCTTTAGTTATTTGTTGTAATGATTTGCCCTGGGTTTTTGGTGTCCAGATTGTTCCTACAATCAGTGCAAAAATGAGCAGCCCGATCATAATGTAAGCCGCTGTAGAAAATCCTTCACCGTTCTCTCCATAAATATTTACAAAGCCAAATCCCCATACCGCTGCAATACTTCTAACTGCAAAGAACATAATGCCCTGTGCAGCGGCACGGTATTTTGCCGGAAAAAGTTCTGAAGCCCAAAGCGCATAAAATGCTTGTACGCCTACGCCGGCATGTATACCCCAAAGAATTGTAAACGTCCATAGTGCAACCTGGTTTTTTATTCCTACAAAAATAAGAATAGCCCAGGCCAAAATGCCTATTGATGTACCAATAACATACAATAAACGTTGATTCACATTATCGACCAACAGCGCAAAGCCAAAATATGTGACAGAAATAATTATGGTCCATTGAACAGCGGTAATCATATTGGCTTCACCATTTGAAAGGCCGCCTGCCGTTTCGTAAATATGTGGTTGAAAGAAACCCATTACCGATGCCACCATATTCCAGCTAATGTAAATGCCTGCCAGGAAAAGCATGGTGCGGATATTTACTTTGTTGGTGAACAACGTTCTAAACGATGAGAAAACACCGGGTTGTTTTTCGTTGGTTTGTAATTTTTTTGCTTCTTCCCAGTCTTTCGATTCATGGAGTTTCCGTTGCATAGTCCATGCTATGAAAGCTACCACTAATAAAGAACCGAAAATAATACGGCTGCTGAATACATTGATAGCATCTGCACTTGCATCGTTACCAATAAAGAATGTTGCAATTTTTTGTACGTAATTAAATAAAATACCGGATGATGCATCGGCTTTACCAGGAGCAAGCAACATTCCTAACAATAAAATTACCATTGGGCCAACACCCCAGGCAAATTGTGATATACCCATATTTTTTCCACGATTGCCAACTGCCGAATTTTCGGAAATATACGTCCATGATGCAGGAACACCTATGCCAACTGAAATACCGGTAATCAAAACCCCGGTTAATAACATTGGAAAATTAACCGTAAACATTACTATGATTATACCTAACATATATAATAACATATTGTAAGTATAGATAGTTTTTCTACCGAATTTGTCTGCCAGAAAACCACCAAATATTGCGCCGATAGCTGACCCAAAGGCATTTGCACTAAGTGCATTTATCCAACCAAGATTGCTTTCGGAAAGCCCAAGATAATTTTGCCATAGCGTTAATCCACTTCCTACTGCCACTATAGCGCCAGCATCCAAATAATTTGTAAGCGATACAGCGATCGTACTTTTTAAACTTCCTTTTTTATGTTCCATATATGCAAGATGTATTTAACTAATGAATTAATGCCCGTTAAAAATGATGTAAAGGGATAGTATAACAAGCCCTAATAAAACAAAAAGAATTTTTACCTGCTTATCTGTTTTGGGCAATGCGCCTTCTTCTATGTTTGCCTTTACGTTATTGGTATCGAGTAAAGAAATTACGATAGCTGATAGAAATAAAAACGCAAACAAATAAAACGATACTAAAAAATAATGCGGCCACCATAGATTTTCGCCTGTGTCTTTATTCGGTGGCAAAATCCACAGGTTGAGCATGCCCACAAATAAACTTACTGCCGAGCCTGCAGATAAAATTAAATTAACCGCCAGCTTTGTGGTGCCTTTCCAAAACACACTCAGTAAAAATGATACTGCCAGCGGCGGTGCTAAATAACCCAATATGGATTGAAAGATATCGAAAAGGGTTTTGCCTTTTATATTATCCAGTGCAATAGCCATTAACACTGCCAACATACAACCAGCAATTACAACAAGGCGCCCCACATTCACCTGCTGTTTTACCGTAGCGTTTTTATTCGTGTTGTTTACATAAATATCTTTTGTAAACACTGTGCTTAATGCATTTAGTGATGAACCGATGGTTGCAACCAGCACCGCAATTAATACACAAATAACCAAACCATTTAACCCGGCAGGAAATAAATTGGTGACCATTGTCATGTATGCCAGTTTATCATCCCCAATGTTTGGATACAGCACATAACAAATAATGCCCGGCAAAATAAACATGGGCAGTGCCAGCACTTTTAACCAGCCAATAAAATTCACACCAAGCTGCCCCTGTTTTAAATTTTTTGCACCCAATACACTTTGCACCATGCTTTGGTCGGTACAGAAAAAGGCAACGGCAGAAACAGGATACCCCAGCAACAATGCGTGCCATGGGTAACCGGCATCTGTTATAGGTCTTGTAAGGTTCCAGAAATTTGCTGGTGTTTTATTTGCCAAAGCAGTTATGCCACCAATTTCTTTTAACCCCAGGTATGTTAATGTGAGTGAAACAATAATCAGCAATATCATTTGAAATACATTCACTTTGGCTATGGCTTTTAAACCGCCCATGAAAGTGAATAATCCAGAGAAAGCAACTAATGCAATAGTAGATTGCCACATGGGTATTCCTAATATCTGCCTTACTAAAATACCGCCGCTGAATAAACCCAGCGATAACCAGCTGATTAAAATTTTTATCAGCGCATAGCCAGCCAAAATATCCTGCGTACTTTTTCCATAACGTTTGCCCATAAACTCGGGCATGGTGCTAACCTTGCTGGTAATGTAGCGGGGCGCAAACACCATTGCCAGCAGCAGTAGAAAAACAAAAGCATACCATTCAAAATTGCCGCCTACAATTCCGGCGGTATAACCAATGCTTGCAAATGCCAGTAATGAAGATGGGCCGACATTTGTTCCCCACATATTAAAACCAATATTGTACCAGTTGAGTGAGTTGCCCGCCATGAACAATGTTTCGTCTTTATTTTTATTGCGGAAGCTGGCGATATAACCAATAACTAATAACGCAACAAGGTAAAACGCAACTATTGCGAAATCGAGTGTGGTAAGCTTATCGTAGATTTTATTCATTAGCCCCTATCCCCTAAAGGGGAATTAGATTTTTTATAATTTATGATTCCAAATTGTACTGGGCGAGTATGCTTTTCACCTTCACCGGCATTCCAGTTTGCAAGGCCATATCCATTGCCTGTAACAATGCCACGGTTCCAATTCCTTCCTTCAAATCAGGATAAGCGGTGAAATCATTCTCAATGCTATCAACAAAATATTCCAGGTAATTCTGGTATTCACCTGCATGGTGGCTTTGCCCTTCAAAACGGAAATAATATTTCAACGTGCTGTCGCCCCAGTGAATAATTTTTTCTTCGCCTGTTTTGTCAGTAATGGCATAACGCAGTTCATGATAATCGGCCTGTGATGCACCTTCAGTCCCTCTTAAAATACAGGTCATGCCACTATCTCTTTTTACGGGTTGCGTTGGGCTGGTATAAGTGCCGCTTACTCTTGCAATACGTCCGTCAGTTGCTTTAAAAATAAAGTGCATGGTGTCTTCATTTTTCAGCCCTGCATTTTTCCCGTTACTACTTATCATGCCATAGCCCATCACTTCTTCAATGTTGGGTAAATAGTAACGTATAAAATCAACCGGGTGGCTCAAACCGCCGTACAGCCATTTAAAAGATTTTTCCAATGCCCAGGGCTTTTCTAAAAACCAGCGGTGGTCAGCATTGTAATGGCTTTCTATTGTTATCAGGTCACCAATCAACCCTGCTTCAAAATCTATGCGCTGGCGTTTGTACGGTTCAAAAAAACGGGAGCTTTGTCCCACAAAAACTTTTTTGCCGGCTTGTTTTTGTAATGCTAATAGTTCTTTTGCCTTGCTTAAATCATCAATAAAGGGTTTAGTGCATATAATATGTTTGCCTGCGTTTAACGCCTGTGCAATATGTGTTGCATGCAAATGGTCGGGTGTATAAATAGCAATGATATCAATCTCCGCATCATTCAGCATCTCTTCATACGAAGTGGTGTATTCATACATTTTAAATTCATCGGCCCGTTGCACACACAATGCTTTGTTGGCGTCACAAATCATTTTAAGATTCACTTTACTGCTGTTAATTGCCGCACTCATGGTGCTGCGGCCTTCGCCCAAACCGAG
>JANRMC010000300.1:0-2860 GCA_033761915.1 Flavihumibacter sp. | reverse complement strand
AACAGGTATAAACTCCCAATGGGCAGGTACTATTTCAATATCATTATCACCCGCTTTTCTTATAATTAAAGAATTACTGTAGGCAAAGCCATTTTTTAAAATTTCTAATTCCTTCATGGCCGCAACAGTGCCTAATTCTTTTTCAATTTGTTTAAGCCTTATAAAGTTGGCCTTAGATACGATTGTACCCATGAAATTGCACATAGTAGCTATTTTAAATTTCTGCGGAGGGCTGCCACAGCCAACCCCGGGTTTATAAAACGATATTACAATTTATTGAGAATATAGAAAAGTGGGGTTATGGGTAGCTAAAAGCTACTTATAAAAACAGCGTAGGCAAAGCCGTACGCTGAGTTTCGTATTTGAATTTACAAACTACGCTGAGAGGGGGGGCAGCAGCCGTTGCCACGCTCGGTTCAACGGCAACGCAGAGAGCGGCAAAACCCAACAATTTATTGCCGGCTTTTCTTTTTAAGTGCTTTCGCCATTTTTATAGAGTGCTGTAAGGAGCGATTATTGCTCCAATCGCTGTGTGCAATAACAATAGTTTTAGGCTGCCTGCATTTTTTTTGCACGTTTTGTAATGTGCCAGCATAGGCTGTTGTATCGGCATCGCCTAAATAACCAAGCGTGCCATCATCCACTCCTTTTATTAAACAGCCGCCGTACAGTATTTTTTCTTTTTCAAACCATATCACAATATTGTCTATGGTATGTCCGGCGCCGGGGTAATAGGTTTCAAAACTATATTGCCCAATATTAAAAACCGTGTCTTGCTGCATTAAAAACTCGGCTCTCTTTTTATTATTCTTTTTGCTCAGTTCATCGGTAAGGGTGGTGGTATAGGTTTTAATACCCTGTTGCCGGTAATATTCAAGCCCGGCTGTTTTATCGCTGTGCCAGTGTGTGGCAAAGCAAAGTATTACCGGTTTGTGGTGTTTTAATTGTATGCTATCCAGCAAGGGTTGAAATTGTGTGGTATCCCATGGCGTATCAAACATTACCACGCCGTTGCTGGTAACCACATACATGCCATTAGCCGGCACCCGGCTGTTCTCGTAGGTATTGTAGGTGGTATATACATAAAAATCGCCGCTAAGCGGGGTAATGGTAAGCTTTGTTTTTTCTGCCTGCGCAGAAACGGCTGTATAGAAAATAAAAAATAGCGTGGTTAATAAAACAGAGCGCATGCGTTGTTTAAGTTGAGGAATAAAAATACGTA
Source organism: Flavihumibacter sp. (assembly GCA_033761915.1). Taxonomy (GTDB): domain Bacteria; phylum Bacteroidota; class Bacteroidia; order Chitinophagales; family Chitinophagaceae; genus JACMLD01. Next base: position 1,638 of record JANRMC010000300.1, on the reverse strand, counting down.
ATGGTTACAGTAAATAGGACGCAAATCTGATAATTGCATATACAAAAAATTGCCTAAAAACTTTTTACTGTAACCTGTTCATGGGCAAACTCAATGCTTTCTATTGCTACCTCATTGCCTGTAGCTTTCATATCTGTATTGGTAATTTTGGTAGGCCATGCATTGCTCAGTTGCCACTGCATAACCGGTTTGCCATTTTCATCCAGCAGTTTTATGGTTACCGTGCTTCTGTTAATGGTATTCATTTTAATGTTGTTATACCAGTCAAAGAGTTTATTGTCTTTTGCAAATACCCCTTTTTTTAAGGTTACGTTACCATACTTAGCAATACCCGGCATTTTTATGGTGGAAAAAGTTGGGCTGTTACCATGCCGGTATTCAATAATCTGGGTATCTGTCTCCAATCCAGAAACTTCCTGAAAGGGAATACCTTTTAATTCAGTACTGAGGTCTACCTCAAACATAAATTTTGGTAAAGGCCATGTAGCGCCTTGCGGAGGTCCTTCATCTGGTGGCATTGTATTGGGTTTATGGTTAATTTATTTATTGTTATCCTTATAAAGTTAGCTATGTTAACTGACGGTATGAAAGAATTATTACACCATTATCCATTGGCTCCACTTTAAAACACTCCAACTCATGGCTGGTTGTTAAATGGGTATAAAGAGAACTGCCCTTTCCTAACAGTACCGGGTTTATCATAATGCGGTACTCATCCACCAGACCTGTATTTAGGCAGGCAGTGGCAAATTTTCCTCCACCCACTATCTGTATGTTTTTTCCGCTCTCAGATTTTAGTTGTTGAATATATTGCTTCAGGTCTCCCCGTTCAATTATAGTATTTGCCCAACCCGTTTCTTGTAAAACCGCTGAGAAAACCACATGCCGGGTCTTCTCTGCATACTGCGCATATTTAATTTCATTTGGCGTAAACCCATTTTGCTCTAATGCTTTTTTCCAATAGTCACTATAACCCGGCCACATGCCACTGCCCAATAGTAAAAGGTCCACTTCGGCCAGCATTTCAAAAAGACTGTTCCAGCTTTGGTCGGTATCGGGTTTCATCCAGCTCAGTTCATCACTTACAATACCATCTACAGATGTATTCATCGATAAAATTATCTTGCGCATACTTTAGCGTTTAGTTGCTTAGTAAAATAACATCACAGCTTTCTGTGTAATTATAAAAAGTATTACCACTGTTGAAAAACAATACAAACCTGTTCATCTCTCAGGGCAAATTCTTTTGCACCCCAGGGGCGCAGGGTTACAATGCTCAGGTTGGGGTGTAAATATTGCGGATGCGATTTTGAAATTGTTTCATACACCGCTTCTATATTTTTAGTAACCAGCCGAAACTCCGGATTATGTTCCCGGGCAAGTGCGGCATGTTCAAACAGGTAAATATTCAATCCGTCTTTTTCCAATACACAAAACGGACTGGCCGATTTTATTTCGCTGTGGCCAATGGTAAATTGTAAACAATCAACAAAAAATTGTGTAAGCTCCCCTTAAATTCGAGCCACTTAAAAGTATAATTTTTTTCGTTTAACATGGGAAACGGATTAAATAAACTCAACAGGTGGAACATATCCCAGCGATTGATGTGGTCTTGAACAGTTGTAATCTAAACGCCAT
>JANRMC010000299.1:0-41188 GCA_033761915.1 Flavihumibacter sp. | reverse complement strand
TTTTATAGCAGCATCCTTGCGTCGCACCCTTCAACAACAGTACATATATGAACACAAATGATATTATAGGCACTATTGGGGTTGGTATTATTTTGCTGGCCTATTTTTTACAAACGTTTAAACTGATAAAAACAGGGGCATTGTTTTATACACTTAATGCATCAGGTGCGGGCATTGCCTGTTATGCTTCATACTTAATAAGCTACTATCCTTTTGTAGTGTTAGAAGCGGTATGGTGCCTGGTATCTGTAATTGGATTATTAAAATTGAGCTATGGCCGCAATCAGTAACCTGCAACAGTTATTACAACAGATGCAACCGGTTTTGCAACCCGGCAATTTTGTATTTGTAACAGTGCAAGAACCAAATGCACAACTATTTAATGCCGCTTTGGGCATTTTTAAAGAAACAGAAGCAACTACTTTAATACTGGAACAATCATTGGCCGATGCCAATGGATTACAATATGATTATATAGCCGCCTGGATTACCTTAACCGTGCACAGTTCTTTGGCCGCTGTTGGCTTAACCGCGGCGGTTGCCAATGCATTAGCGGTTGCCGGCATTAGCTGTAATGTAGTGGCGGCTTTTTATCACGATCATATTTTTGTGCCGGCTACGGAGGCAACAAAAGCATTAAATGCCCTTAAAAATTTAAAAAATTAATACCTGCTGTAAAACCATGCAACGTTTTTATAGCATGCCGGGTCAGTTAGTTTATATGAAATACAAATACACTTCTATATTTTTTTGTTTGGGCTTGTTATTAATAATAATTGGGTGCAGCCGCAGGGCGTTTGACCATACAGACCCATGTATTACACAACAAACAATTACAGATACCAGCAGCCGGGCAAAAGACAGCCTTTTTTTAAGTAAGCTCTTCAAAGAAATTTATGATATATGTGGCGCAGCCAATTGCCAACCGGCAGACCAATGGAAGGTAACACCAATTGGTGCAAAACCCTGTGGTGGCCCAATGGCGTATCTTCCTTATAAAGCAACTATAGATGAAACCTGTTTGCTTAAAAAAGTTGCTTTTTATACACAGCAAACACAATTGTTTACCAATAAGTATTCAATTTTATCGGACTGCGCAGTAGTGCCTTATCCAACATCTGTGACGTGTGAAAATGGAAAAGCGGTGGTAAAAAATTAACGAAGTAGTTGCTTTTTGTACAAAAGCACAAGTGTGCGACGCAAGGTTGCTTAATTGAAAAACAATAGCTGGGTACCAAAAATAAAATTATTCAATGGGGCATTTCTCGTGGTAGTTAACCAGCTCTATACTGGTTTTTTCAAACTGGTAACCGTTGTATACTTTTACAATTTCATTCAGCACTTCATCTATTTCTGCAATGGTTTTTAAAGTAACCAGCTTGTTACGATACTCTTTTATATTGGGCAGACCTTTTAAATAGTTAGCGTAATGGCGGCGCATTTCATTAATGCCTACCACATCGTTTTTCCACTCCACACTTTTATACAAATGTTTACGGCAAACTGCCACGCGGTCTTCTACGGTTGGTGGTGCCAGATGCTGGCCGGTTTGCATATAATGTTTAATCTCGTTAAAAATCCAGGGGTAGCCAATGGCTGCTCGGCCTATCATAATACCATCTATGCCGTAGCGGTTTTTGTATTCCAGTGCTTTTTCCGGGCTATCAATATCGCCATTGCCAAAGATGGGTATTTTAATACGGGGGTTGTTTTTTACTTTTCCAATCAGGGTCCAGTCGGCACTGCCCTTGTACATTTGAGTGCGGGTGCGGCCGTGTATGGCCAATGCTTTTATGCCAACATCCTGCAGGCGTTCGGCCACTTCTTCTATGTTCTTATTATTATCATCCCAACCCAGGCGGGTTTTAACAGTAACCGGTAAGTTGGTGGCTTTAACCACGGCGCTGGTAAGGCGCACCATCAGGTCAATATCTTTAAGTACACCGGCACCGGCACCTTTTAATGCCACTTTTTTTACGGGGCAGCCAAAGTTAATATCCAGCAAATCGGGGTTGGTAACTTCTACAATTTTAGCAGCCAGGGCAAGGCTTTCTTCATCGCCACCAAAAATTTGTATGCCCACGGGGCGTTCGTATTCAAATATGTCCAGCTTTTTACGGCTTTTAATAGCATCCCGTATCAGGCCTTCGCTGCTGATGAACTCGGTATACATCAGGTCGGCACCATTGTCTTTGCACACAGCTCTGAAAGGCGGGTCGCTCACGTCTTCCATGGGTGCCAGCAAAAGCGGAAAAGAAGGAAGTTGTATATTGCCGATGTTTACCATAATAAAATTTGGAAGCGCAAATTTACACAATATTGGCACTATGGCACATTTAGCATTAAAACGATATTCTTATTGGGGGCAATTGGGTTTTTTATTGGTTTTTGTTGGGGCTGGTTTTATACTGGCAGGCATCATCAGTGCTATACCGCTGTTTACACAATTAGATCTGTCTTTAAAAGAGTTAAGTGGTAAACAGGTGCTGGATAAACTGCTGGTGCCAGAAAATGCCAGCCTGTTGCGCTGGATACAGTTTTTTGCCACCCTGGCCCTTTTTTTTATACCGGTTTATGTGTATGCCTGGATCTGCCATAAAAAACCATGGGCTCATATGGGCTTTAATAAAAAGCCAACTGCACAACAGCTATTGGTGGCTGCAGTAATAATGGTGGCCTGCTTACCCATTGTAAGTGGTTTAGCTTCTTTTACTGAAGCCTTGCCCTGGCCCAAAGCAGTAATAGATAGTTTTAATGCCGCCGAATTGGAATACGAAAAACAGGTAAAAGTATTGGCCCGCATGAATAATGTGGCCGATTTAATAGCTTCTTTATTTATTGTTGCGCTTTTACCAGCATTGTTTGAAGAAGCTTTGTTCAGGGGCGGCGTGCAAAATTTATTAAGCCGCTGGACCAGGCTGCCCATTATTGCTATTATAATTACATCCATAGTATTTAGCGCTGTACATGGCTCTTACATAGGTTTCTTAAGCCGTTTCTTTTTAGGGTTTGTGCTGGGTTATATGTATTACCGCACCGGTAATATATGGTTAAACGTGGTGGCGCATTTTGTAAACAATGCCATTGCTATAATTACTCTGTATGTGTATACCCGCAACGGGCAGCAACCTTCTATGAAAGATATGGAAGGAGAAATGCCCTGGTGGTTAATGCTGGTTAGTGCCGTGGTGGTGTTTTTATTATTTAAACTATTTGAAAAAGTAAGCCAGCACCAGGTAATAAACCCGGGTAAAGAAGCATTAATGACCGGTGCAGCACAAGAGCCTCAATGGATGCAGGGATAGATACTGGCAGTAGTTTTTCATGGCATCATCGTTGCGTCGCAATCACTTTAGCGGCAACGCAAAGCGCAACATAACTAATACCATATTGTATGGCCTTTAACTGGCAAACATTTAAAACAAGATCGCTAACTGCTGTATTGTTTGTGGCAGTAATGCTGGCAGGTTTATTTATTAATCACTGGACCTTCTTTATACTTTTTTCAATTATACATTTTGGCTGCTGGGTAGAGTACCAGCAACTGGTAGAAAAAATAGACCCCGGGTATAAAGAAATAAACCCCTTTCACCGCTACAGTGTAATGCTGGCTGGCTGGTGTTTGCTATTGTATTTTACCAACGATGCGTTTACTTTTTTTGGTTTGCGCCTGCATGCATTGGGCTGGTGGCTGGGTTTAATACTGGTATTTATTTTACCCATAACAGAATTGTTGTTTGCAAAAAAAATTCAGCTTAAAAATATAGGGCACTCGGTATTTGGGCTGGTGTATATTTCATTAAGCTGGGCCCTGCTGATGGATTTATATTCTAAAGATGTTTACTATAATGCTGGTAAAGGGATAGTAGATAATTCAGGTTTATGGATTCCTATTTGGATAATTGCAGCTATCTGGATTAATGATACCATGGCTTATATTGTTGGCTCATTAATAGGTAAAACACCATTTTCTAAAATATCTCCCAAGAAAACATGGGAAGGGACTATTGGCGGCGCATTGCTAAGTATTTTAATTATTGGTTTGGCTGCTTATAATAGTGATAAATTTAACCCAGTAACATTCAACCTTGTAATAATTGCTGCCATTGCCGCCACTGCTGGTACCGCCGGAGATTTATTTGAAAGCAAATTAAAACGTATGGCCGGGGTAAAAGATAGTGGTTCTTTTATGCCCGGCCATGGTGGTTTTTTAGATCGTTTTGATTCTTTAATACTGGCTACACCCTTTGTTTGGTTGTACGTTAAGCTATTTATGCCTTAGTTTTTTACAAACGATTTTATAATAGCTTCTTGTCCTGCTGGTATAATCCGGGTATAGTATACACCATTGGCCAAATGTCCAATTTGTATAGTAGTAGTAACCATTCCGCCGTCAAATTTATATTGTTGCTTTGCCACCACGGCACCAGCGGTATTTACCACCTCTATAGTTGCATTAATGGCTTCTTCATTTAATAATTGTATTTGCAGTAGGTTACCTGCAGACACCATTTTTTGTAAGCTTAATTTTTTTGTGGCAGCAAATACTTTAAATACCGGGGTGGTTTTTTTACTACCATCTTTATCGGTTGTAACAATTCTAAAATAGTTCCACCCGCCGGATGGTTTTGTATCTGTAATACTATAGCTGGTTACTTGCGCAGTATTGCGGGCTGGTATTGTTTGCAGGGGTTTAAAAACAATACCATCGGTGCTTTTTTCTACAGAATATGCAGCCAGGTTTTGTTCTTGTGTGGTTATCCATTTAATAATGGTTTGCCCGTTTTTATGTTGTGCTTCAAAATTTACAAATTGTGCAGGCAGGCTTACATTAAAAACATGTTTTTCCTGCACCCGCTGAAAAAGTAATTGATGGCCATTTCCGTTTATATGAATGTTATCGCCATCAGCCCGGTAAGCGGGCAGTATAGAAAGGTCATTCGGGTCGGTAAGTCCATCCCAAAAATTGACAGCAAAATAGCCAAAGGCATTCAGCACACTATCTCTTATCACTTTTAAACGGGCACGGCCTGCGGCATTAAATTGTGTACGCGGTTGCGATGTGGTAATATAACAAGGCTTTCCGGCCGCATTGGCTGTTTCTTTAATAGTACGCAGGCAATACATGATGCTATCGTAGGGTAAAAAGTCGTAAGCATTAGAAGGAAAGTTAACCAATATTACATCTGGGTTTTGGGCCAGGGCATAAGTGATATTAGCTGACGGATTGGGCTGAAAACTGGCATCGGGGTACGGTGAAATATAACCGGTTGGCATGGCTGCATAACAGTTTTGTCCGCTTACGGCTATAGAGGTTACAATGGTATCTAGCGGGGCCACGCGGTTATAATAAGCGCTAAGCCGGCTTACATAGCAATCATTAATATTTTCTGGGCCAATGCAGGCTGAGGTAGAAGACCCAATAATGTAGATTTTCTTTTGGGCATAGGTGCTTTGAATGCTGCATAGCAGCAGGATAGCAAAAAAGGGGCGCATTCACAGTTAGTTTAAAGGTTTGCTGTAGCAGTACGGGGTGCGGAAATTCTGGCGGAAGAGGATTATGTAGGTTATAAAAATAAGTAAATTCACTTAGGTAACCGTCCTTCCCAGCGCCTTATTTTAAAATAAAATTTGAAAAAAATTTTCAACAGCAAAGCAAATTCAGTAGCTTTGATTAGTTGTTTAACTAACTATATGCCAAACAACCAATTTAAAAAAGGAGAACTCTACAGTTTTGTAACTGGTAAAGCATCTACAGCTATTGCCCGCAGACTGCAGAAAAAATTTAATAATGCCACGCTTAATTTAACCATAGAACAGTGGAGTGTGTTGTATCATTTATGGAAGAAAGATGGCATCAGCCAGCAGGAATTGTGTAATGCCACGTTTAGAGATAAGCCCAGTATTACACGTTTGGTAGATAACCTGGAGAAACTAAAGCTGGTAAAAAGAGTACCTTCTAAAGACGACCGCAGAATGAATATGGTGTACTTAACACCCGAGGCATTAAAGTTGCAGGAACAAACGATGGAGCTGGCAGAAGAAACCCTGAATGAAGCATTGCTGACTGTGCCGGCCGATAAAATTGAAGTGTGTAAAGAAGTACTGCAGATTGTGTATGATAATTTAAAATAGCTGAATTATTAACAGCGGTACAAGAGTGCGACGCAAGGATGCTGCCACTGTTGTTGCCGCCGGTAACATTATACTAAACACTTGCAAATTTTTAAAAACCTACAATTATGAGCACCACAACAAACAAACAGCAGGCTTTAAAGGGCGGCGAATGGCTGGTAAAAGAAAGCTCAGCTTTTGAAACATTTATTCCGGAAGATTATAACGAGGAACAGCAGATGGTGAAAGATATGTGCACCAGTTTTTTGGATGCAGAAGTGCTGCCTGTTATAGAACGGGTAGATAAAATGGAACCAGGACTGATGCCTGCTTTAATGGTAAAAGCCGGTGAACAGGGATTGTTGGGTGTATCAATACCAGAAGAGCAAGGGGGCCTTGGTAAAGATTTTATTACCTCTACCCTGGTGAATGAAGCTTTGGGTGGTGGTTTTTCTTTTTCTGTAGCAGTAGCAGCTCATACGGGTATTGGCACATTGCCCATTTTATATTTTGGTACAGAAGAACAAAAGAAAAAATACATTCCGAAGCTGGCTTCTGGCGAGTGGAAGGGTGCTTATGGCTTAACAGAACCCAACAGTGGTAGCGATGCTTTAGGTGCTAAAACAACGGCCAAACTGAGTGAAGATGGTAAACATTATATTATTAATGGCCAGAAATGCTGGATTACCAATGGCGGCTTTGCAGATGTATATACGGTGTTTGCAAAAGTAGACGGAGATAAGTTTACCGGTTTTATTATTGAACGCGGTTTTGAAGGTTTTACCCAAGGGTCTGAAGAACATAAAATGGGTATTAAAGGTTCTTCAACCGTGCAATTGTTTTTTCAGGATTGTAAGGTGCCCGTAGAAAACATGCTGGGGGAAATTGGTAAAGGCCATATAATAGCGTTTAATATTTTAAATATTGGCCGCTTAAAATTATGTGCAGCTGCCATTGGTGGTTCTAAAAGAGCATTAAACACCACTATTGAATACGCCAATACAAGAGAGCAGTTTAAAACTCCTATTGGTAATTTTGGGGCTATAAAAAATAAACTGGCCGATATGGCCATTGGTATTTGGGTGGCAGAAAGTGCATTGTACCGCACCTCAAAATGGATTGATGATAAAGAACATGAACTGATGGCCGCCGGCAAACCGTTTAATGAAGCCCTGCTGGGTGCCGCAGAAGAATATGCTATAGAATGTGCCATGCTAAAAGTATATGGCAGCGAAGTGTTAGACCTGGTGGTGGACGAAGGTGTGCAGATACACGGAGGCAATGGCTTTAGTGATGAATATATCATTTCTAAAGCGTACCGTGATAGCCGCATTAACCGCATTTATGAAGGCACCAATGAAATTAACCGCCTGCTTACTGTAGATATGGTATTAAAACGTGCTATGAAGGGCCGCTTAGATTTAATGGGGGCAGCCATGAATGTGCAGAAAGAATTAATGTCGATACCCGATTTTGGCAGTGGCGATGATGCACCTTTTGCAAAAGAATTAAAAGCCATTACCAATTTTAAGAAAGCCATTTTAATGGTAGCCGGTGCCGCTGTGCAAAAGCTGATGATGAAGATTGAGCAGGAGCAGGAAATATTAATGCATATAGCAGATATGGCAATAGAAACCTTTAATGCAGAAAGTGCATTACTGCGCAGTATGAAACTGGCTGATAAACGCGGCGAAGCAGCCTGCCAGTTTGAGCTGGATATAACCCGCACCTATATATATGATGCAGCCGATCGGATAAACAAATTTGGTAAAGATGCGCTGAATGCATTTGCAGATGGAGATGAGCAACGCATGATGTTATTGGGTCTGAAACGCTTTACAAAAGCAGAACCCTTTAACAGTAAAGAAGCCAAGCGCCGCATTGCCAATAAACTGTTGGGCGATAATAAATACCCGTTGTAATTGCAATTTAAGTTTAGTTACAGGCCCTGCTTTATGCAGGGCTTTTTTTATTTAGCCAGCAGTAGATTTTCTTAGCAGCATCCTTGCGTCGCACACTTTTACGGCAACACCTTGGGCAACAAAAAACAGAGCCGGTGCACCAGTTGCCGGCTGCAAAATTTTTTACCCGTACAATTGAAAACCTGTACTTTCATGCACTCTTTACAACCATTACTACATACATCTATATGTTTAAAAAAGATTCAGGCGCTGCTGTAAGTTTTATTTTTATTACACTTTTAATAGACATTATAGGCTGGGGTATTATTATACCGGTAGTACCCAAGTTACTAGGAGACATGATACACGGCGATGCCAGTGATGCCAGTAAATATGGTGGATGGTTAACATCGGCCTATGCCATTACCCAGTTTTGTTTTGCACCATTAATAGGCAACCTAAGCGATAAGTATGGACGCCGGCCCGTATTATTACTTTCTTTATTTGGATTTGGTATGGATTATTTGCTGGTAGCATTTGCACCCAATATTTATTGGTTGTTTGCAGGCCGTATAATTGCAGGTATTACAGGCGCCAGTTTTACTACAGCAACCGCATATATTGCAGATATCAGTACACCAGAAAACAGAGCAAAAAATTTTGGTATGGTAGGGGCCGCCTTTGGCATGGGGTTTATTATAGGGCCCGTAATTGGTGGTTTATTGGGTGGCTTTGGGCCAAGAGTGCCTTTTGTTGCCGCAGCTATTTTATGTTTACTAAACTGGTTGTATGGCTATTTTGTTTTACCAGAATCGCTGAGTAAAGAAAACCGCCGCGAGTTTGATTGGAAAAGAGCCAACCCGATAGGGTCATTATTACTTTTAAAAAGATACCCTGCATTAGTGGGCCTGGTGTTTTCGTTAATACTGGTATATATAGCAGCGCATGCTGTACAAAGCAACTGGAATTTTTTTACAGTATACCGCTTTAAATGGAGCGAAGGCATGGTGGGCTTATCCTTGGGGGCGGTTGGTTTATTAGTAGGTCTGGTGCAAGGTGGTTTAATAAGATGGGTGAACCCTCGGCTGGGCAATGAAAAAAGTACTTATGTAGGGCTGTCTTTATATGCATTGGGTTTATTGTTATTTGCTTTTGCCAATGCAGGGTGGATGATGTTTGTATTTTTAATACCCTATTGTTTAGGGGGTATAGCGGGGCCAGCCTTACAGTCTATTATTACTGGCCATGTACCGCCAACAGAACAGGGAGAACTACAAGGGGCATTAACCAGCTTAATGAGCGCCACATCTATTGTAGGGCCTCTTATAATGACGAACCTGTTTTATTATTTTACACACGATAAAGCACCCGTGCATTTTCCCGGGGCACCATTTTTATTAGCGGCAATTTTAATGTTTGGCAGTGCCATTATAGCTTACTATGTACTCAGTCACGAAAAAAAACCATCTCATTAATAAGTAGTTTATGAAGTATGCATTTTTTGTTTTAGTTGTATTTGTTTTAAGCAGTTGCACCACTACAAAAAAAACTGCTGTATCACTTAAAGATGATGGTGTATTAGAGTTGGTATTGGTACAGGTAAATGATGTATATGAAATAGCACCTATAGAAAACGGTAAAACAGGTGGCATGGCCCGTATTGCCTGGTTAAAGAAAAAATACCTGCAGCAAAACCCTAATACATTGTTGATAATGGCTGGCGATTTTTTTAGCCCCAGCGTTTACAATAGTTTGCAACACCAAGGCAAACGGATAAGAGGCAAACAAATGGTGGCAGCTATGAATGCCGCTGGTTTTGATTGGGCAGTTTTTGGTAATCATGAATTTGATATAACAGAAAAGGAAGCGCAGGAGAGAATAAATGAATCTGCTTTTAATTGGGTAGCTTCTAATACTTTTCATAAAACGGCTGGTGATGTATTGCCTTTTGCTAAAGAAACTAAAATGGGTCCTGTTTTTTTTCCTGAAAAAGCTATTATTACTTTAAAAGATGCAGATGGCACAATGGTAAAACTGGGTTTGTTGGGTATAACATTGCCATTTAATAAAGCAGATTATGTTAGCTATACAGACCCTTTGGTTGCTGCAAAAAAAACGTATGCTGCTCTTAAAGATTCTTGCGATGCCGTAGTGGCCATAACGCACCAGGCCATAGCAGATGATATTATATTGGCAAAAGAAATACCTGGCTTAGCGGCTATATTGGGTGGTCACGAGCATGATATGCGGCGTGAGCAGGTGGGGCCGGTTACAATTACCAAAGCACATGCTAATGCAAAATCTGCCTATATTGTTAAACTGGTTATTAATAAGCAAACAAAAAAACTTGTTGCAACAGATAGCCTGTATTACCTCAACCAATTAACACCTTTAGATAGTACAGCACAGGTAGTAGTTGATTATTGGACGGGTATTGCCAATGCCAACTATGCTTCCATTGGGTTTAATGCAAAAGAGGTAATTGTGTCAAACGGGCCTGCGCTGGATGGAAGGGATGATGTGGTAAGAAGCGAAGAAACAAATTTTACCAAATTATTAGTGGCGGCGCTGCAAAAAGCCAGCCCACAGGCAGATGTGGTAATATTTAATGGTGGTTCTATGCGTTTGGATGATTATTTACAACCGCCCGTTACACAATATGATATTATACGAACACTGCCTTTTGGTGGTGGTATGAAAGAAGCTGATATAACAGGTAAGCTGCTGATACAGGTATTATCTGTTGGCGTTAAGAATAAAGGAACCGGCGGTTTTTTGCATAGCAGTAATACTGCATTGATAAATAATGTTTGGTTTTTAAAAGGAAAACCTATTGATGAAAATGCTGTTTACAGAATAGCACTTACTGATTTTTTATTGAGCGGCAAAGAAGCCAACCTAGGTTTTTTACAACCAGATAACCCGGGTGTAAAAAAAGTATATGAAGATTTTAAAACTCCCGATTTAAGAAGCGATATACGCCTGGCACTGATTACCTATTTAAAAAGCCTTTAATTAAAACGGTTGCCACCTGCACAGCTGTTGAACGGAGCGTCGCAACAATGATGCTTATTGTTAAACAGCCAGTCCACAATTATATTGATTGAGATTAAGGTAACAATGGCTGTTTGCAGCCATTGTTTGTTTTTCAAGTACCTGTATTTAGGTAATTAAAAATAGATCTAAATGTAAACCCTCAATGCCGGGTTAGGTAATTGATTAAATTGGCTAAAATGCCTACTTATAAAAACTTTTTTCGCAACCCTCTGGCGTTTATAATGATGCAGTCTTTTTTAAGAATGCAATAATCCCGTAAATATTGAAAACATGGATAAGAAGTTTACGCCTAAAATTTTTCTGGTAGATGATGATGTGTTTTGTCTGACGATGAATCAGCAGTATTTGAATAATCTTGGTTATAAGAATGTTCATACCTTTTATCAAAGCGCTGAATGTTTGAACCAGCTGACGCAGCAACCGGATATTATTTTTCTGGATTATCATATGGATAATTTGAATGGAATAGAGGTACTGAAAAAAATTAAGCGCTTCAATCCAAATACAATCATTGTTTTTATTTCAGGGCAGGAGGATATAGATATTGCGGTGAATGCGCTGAAGTATGGAGCTTTTGATTATATAATGAAAAACCAGCTGAATGAAGAAAAAATGAGGCAGGTTATGACTAAAGCCGGACAGCTGAGAGAGCTGCTGAACCGGAAAAGCCGAAAGGGAATACTCAAAAGAGTGTTTTCCGGACTGGGTATTTAGTCGGCCGACTCTGTGAAACTATAAACCCAATATTTTATGCCCCACCCCCCAAAAAAACTACTAGTACCTCTATGGTATTGCCTTATTGGCATGCTGCTACTTACTTCGTGTAAAACACAAAACCTTTTTCAGACTACAAAAGGGAAAAGCACTGATACCAAATACAATGGTAAAAAAAATGCAATAGCAGCTAACCCGGTTACAGACAGCAGCTTCTTTGCTGTTACACCAGATTACCAATATAAAATACGGAAGGATGATAAAGTAAATATCAGCGTTTGGGACCACGATGATTTAAGCGTTGGTTCTTTGTATGGTATTTATAACTCTAATGAAGTTTATGGCAAATGGCTGCTGGTAAATGTAAGGGGTGAAATTAATGTGCCCCAGATTGGACCACTGAAAGTAAAAGGGTTAACCATCATTGATGTGGAAGATACTTTGCGGCGTTTGTATGCACAATGGATTAAAACACCCATTGTGGATGTGAAAGTACTGAACAAAGAAATTACGGTGATTGGTGAAATGAAAAGCCCCGGTAAATTTTTAGTGGAAAAAGATAATAACACTCTTATTGAAATGTTGGCAAAAGCGGGTGATTTTGATTTTTACGCAAACAAAAAAGCAATAAAGGTGATACGTGTACAAGATGGCGCTGTAAAAGAGATTACGATTGACCTTACCCGGATGGAGAATTATTTATATAAAAACATACAACTGATACCGGGCGATGTGGTGTATGTGCCTTCTAAGAAAGGGAAGGATTTTGACAAGCGTATTGCCACCATTATACCTTTTGCGTCTATTGCCACCGCCTTTGCTATTACTTATGGAACATTTTTTTAACGGATAGTATGACTGAAGCGAATAAAAACCTGAAACTGTTAAGACCTTTATTAAGAGGGTTGCCTATAATAATTGCAGTTGTTATGGGGGCTGTATCAATGGCAAAGTGGTACCTGGATCATACTGTACCTATGTTTGAAAGTATGGCTCGTGTGAAGTTGGCAGACCCTACGGATGGCCCGTCGAGTGCGAATCTCTATAAAGACTTTGATGTTTTCAGTAATAAAAATAAAATAGGTACTGAAATAGAGATTATGAAGTCTAAAGCTTTGGTGGAAAAAACTTTAGACAGTATTGATATGGAGACTGTTTTATACCGGATTGGGAAAGTGGTTAAAAAGGAATTATATCACGAAGCACCATTTAAACCAGTAATAAAAATTAAGAACCATAAATGGTATGATAAACCTTTTTCAATTAGTGTAAACTCTGTTACTGATTATACTATTATGCTGCCTGGTAAACCTGCTATGAAAGGTGTTTTTGGTCAACCTATATTGTCTGATGTGGCCGATATTATTTTAATGAAGAATGAGCGGTTGCTGGCAGAAAAGCCGAATTTATCATTTACAGGTACCTATGAGGTAATTGTAAACAGCCGTGAAAAAATAGTAGACCAGATTGTTGGTAAACTGGACATTACTTCTGTAGATAAAGACATACCCATTTTAAGGATTATTTATACCAGCCCTGTACCGGAAAAAGCAGCTGATTATGTAAATGTGCTTGCAAAAACTTATATAGCGGATTATGTAGAGAATAAATATAAAGCTGCAAACACGACAGTAAATTTTTTAAATAATCAGCTGCAGCAGATAGGAAATAAATTGGATAACTCTGAAACTGCTATTGAAGACTATAGAAACAATGGCAATATCATTAATATACGGCAGGAAACAGAAACCGACCTGCGTAAAATAGCTCAGATGAAAATACAGCTGGCTAACCTGCATATGAACTTGGCTGCAATTGACACTTTAAACAACTACATACAAAGAGGGAAAGATAATTTTTTACAGGTTGCGCCCAACTTTGAGGCATTCACTGATCTGCTATCTACAGAAATGATTAAGAAGGTTAAACAATTGCAATCTGAAAAGAAGGACTTGCTAATAAGGTATACTGAGACAAATGATAAAGTGAAGGTGGTGGATGAGAAACTGGATGATGTGTTTACCTATTTTGTTGAAAGTATTAAAAACACCAAAGAGAACTATGAAATAAAATATAAAGAAATAGATAATGCCATTAAAGAAATGGAGAAAGTGTTTATAGGGCTGCCTACCAAAGAAAAAGAGATGACTGTATTGGAAAGAGACTTTGGGCTGAACCAGAAAACATATATGTTTTTGCATGAGAAAAAAACAGAAGCTGAAATTGCCCGGGCAGCTACTATTTCATTTCATAAAATTATTGCATACGGAGAAGTACCGGCTAAACCTGTATCGCCGAACCGTGTTTTAATAATTGCTGTATCTGCAATACTGGCAATATTGGGTAGCACTTTTCTTATTTATACAGTGCATGCAATGAAAGCCAAGGTAAACGACAGTTCTGTAATTGAGAAAAACTCCATAACACCATTGGTGGCAGAAGTATTGATGCAAAGAAGGGAAAAAGACCGGGTTACCCATTTTAATAATGTGGCCATACAACTGGAATTAAGGAATGTAATAAAGTATCCGGCGGTAATTGCCTTTACTTCTTTTGCAAAAAGAGAAGGAAAATCTTACGTAGCCGCCAATTTAGCCAGGGGTATTGTTTCCTTAAATAAAAAAGTTTTACTGGTGGATGTTGGCGGAACTGTGCCGGATAAACAAGGCTGGTTTCTGCAAATTATTGAAGGAGCTTCTGTATATAAAACACCGGTAAATAATTTGTTTTACTACCGGGCCAACGAAGAAAGCAAAGACCAGGTTGTAATACAAGAGCAATTACAGGCTAAGATAAACGAGTGGAAAAAAACCTATGATGCTATTCTTATAAGAAATAACCCTATTGGCGATTACGGAAATACGCTGGTATTTATGGCAGTGGCAGATGTGAACATGTTTGTACTGGACAGCAGGAAAACACCGGCCAAAAACGTGTTGGAAGCAGATGTGCTGAAAGAAAAATTTAATATCCCCAATATGAAATTTGTACTGAACAGAGCTTATTATAATCCAAGTGTACTGGTTGAATTGTGGGATATGGCAAAATCAGTTATTAGTTTACCAAGAACCTTAAAAGAAACTGTAGTAAAATATTTACCTAAAAAGTGATTGCTGCTAAAAACATACTAAGCTTTTATAAGAGTAACCAGTTTTGGGTGCTGGCCGATCAGTTGTTTGCCAGCGGAGCAGCTTTTTTAACCACGATAGTGGTGGCCCGCACATTACCGGTGGCTGAGTTTGGCTGGTATGCATCGGTTGTGCTGTTTCAACTCTTGCTGCTGGCAGTGCAGAATGCTGTACTTACCAGCCCATATCAGGTATTACAGGCATCTTATAATACGGCTGAAAAATACAATTATCTGAAGGCACTGTATCAAATGGAGAGTTTGTTACTGGTATTTACATGGGTACTTGCTTTATTATTGTTTGTGGCCGCACCTGCCTGGTTGCAGCCTTTTATGGAACGTTTTTGGTGGGTGGCTGTACTGGTATCTGGTTACTTACTGCAGGATTTTTTAAGAAGGGTTTTAATAACAGAATTAAAACCCATTGCCTCTTTTTTTACCAATATTGTTTATTATACGGTGGCTGCTGCCAGTTTATTATACCTGCACCGTATTGATGCAATAACACTTACTAATATTATTTGTGTGCTTGGGTTTAGCTATTTACCCAGCCTTATAGTGGCTGTATTTTTTATTAATCAGCACAATAGCATTACAAAAGATGAACGGATTGCGACGCAACGATGCCACACCGGAGCGGTAAAGCTGGTATCTTTTACAGGTACCATACGCCTGCACCTGCACCATGGTAAATGGTTATTGCTAACGGCTATTTTACAGTGGTGGGCGGGTAATGTTTTTTTTGTAGCCGCCGGTGTGCTGTTGGGTGTTGAAGCGTTTGGTGCATTAAGATTGGCGCAAAATATTTTCGGGTTATTGAATGTATTGTTTCAGGCATTTGAAAATTATGTGGTGCCCAACGCGGCAAGGGTGTACCAGCAATCTGCCCCGTTACTGAGCGGGTACTTAAAAACGGTTTCAAAAAAAACAGTTTTGCTATTGATACCGGTGTTGTTGGTATTGTTTGTGTTGGCGCAGCAGGTATTTATTATAGCGGGTGGCATACAATACGCCGGCTATTATGGTTTGATACAGGTAATGTGCGGGTTGTACCTGTTAATATTTATAGGCTATCCGGTACGCATTGCAATACGTGTAATGTTACTGAACAAAGCTTTTTTTACAGGGTATGTTGTCAGCACATTGTTTAGTGTGTTGGTGGCAAAACCTATGGTGGCATGGATGGGTATTAGCGGCGTGGTGGTGGGCTTATTAATTAACCAGTTATTATTAATGGGTTACTGGCTTTATGTTTTAAAACAAAAAAACTTTGTGTTATGGAAATAATTCATGTGGTATTGGGTAAGGCTAACCCCGCCCGTATGAACGGCGTGAATAAAGTGGTGAATGAACTGGCTACCCAACAGGTAATGGCGGGTGAGCAAGTTTCTTTATGGGGCATTGCACAAAACACTGAGCATGACTACCCCGAGCGACCTTATAAAACAAAACTCTTTCAGGCCTATAAAAACCTTTTTAAACTGGATCCCGCACTGGTGGCCGCTCTGGAAGAGTATAAAAACAAAGCCATCTTTCACATTCACGGAGGCTTTATACCTACATTTTATAAACTGGGCAGAGAACTGTATAAAAGAAAAATCCCTTTTGTATTTACACCACACGGCAGTTATAATGTAATAGCCTTAGAAAAAAGCAAGTGGCGTAAAAAATTGTACATAGAGCTGTATGAAAAAAAGTTACTGAAGTATGCATACCGCATTCATTGTTTGGGAAAGAGTGAAATGGATGGTTTACAGCGGTTGTATAAAAATGACAAAGCTGTATTAATACCCTATGGTTTTGAAAATGCCGCACTGAAAAAAGAAACAGCCATGCCTAAAGATTTTGTAATTGGTTTTTGCGGCCGTATTGATATTTATACCAAGGGCCTGGATGTGTTGTTGAAAGCTTTTGCCCTCTTTGTGAAGCAACAACCACACGCAGAACTTTGGGTTATTGGAGACAGCAATGAACGCACCGATTTGCAGGATATGGCAGAAGACCTTGGCATACTGCGCCATACCACTTTTTTTGGCAGCAAGTTTGGCGAAGAAAAAAATAACCTGTTGCAGCAAATGCAATTATTTGCACACCCCAGCAGAAACGAAGGCTTGCCCACCGCTGTGCTGGAGGCGGCTTCTTTTGGTATACCCTGCGTGGTAACAGAAGCCACTAATATGGGTGATGCCATACGAAAATATAATTGTGGCGAAGTAATTAGCCAGCCTTCAGAAACAGCTTTGTACGAGGCAATACTTAAAATTTACAACCACACCATTACTAATGGTATGGAAGAACTGAGTAATAATGCACAGCGTATGGTAACCGAAGGCTTTAACTGGAAAACAATTTTACAGCATTTTAATAAATTATATAACAGAGCGTGACAGCAACCCCTGTACATATTGACCATTCAAAATTTTTAAAAAAAATCAATGCGCTGCTGATATTGATTCTTTTTATAAAAGTATCTGGTTTTTTTACCTGGATTGAAATGGTAGGGGTGATCCGCATTTTTAAAATTGTAAGCCGCATATCAATGACCTATGCCATCATAGTATTGCATAAAAAAATTGTGAACTATGGCACCAGTGGTGTAATGCGGTGGGAGAATAGCTTGTCTCCCTTGCTGTACATGGGTTACCTTATTCTTGGTTTTGCTTCTTTTATGTGGAGCACTAACCCGGGCTACTCTTTACTGCAATGGATTATGGATTTTGAAAGCCTGGTATTTGCTTATTATTTTATGCGCTGCCTGGCGCAAATAGAATTATACTTTCCGGAAAGTAACATACGGTTTTACCATGTTTTTGGAGATGCTACTTTTTACATTATTGCCATTTTTGTAGTGGGTGTTATTATAGCCCCCGATATGTTTTACCGCTTAACGCATGGTGGCGAGGAAGCCCGTTTAGGCGGATGGATTATGAACCCCAATGAACTGGGCATGCTTTGCGTGGTAATTATTTCCTGTTTTATTTTTGATTTGTACCGAAAGCACCAGCGAACGTGGACCTTTATAAAAATAATAATCGTTTTTGTGGCGCTGGTATTAACCGGCTCCCGCTCTTCTATGATTGGCTTTTTATTGATTGTGTTTTTTCACATACGCCGCAGCGATAATGTAAAACTAAAACTGGCAATTAACGTAGGTGCCGTACTGTCTGTGCCGGTAATTATACAAACCATTTTTATTAAGCAGGGAGATTTGGAAGAAGTAATGAGTATGACCGGCCGGCTTCCCTTTTGGCAGGCCTTGCTGGGAGAAGCATTACCACAATCTCCATGGCTGGGCTATGGCTTTATGCGTATTTATTATACAGAAACCTTTCAGGGTATACACACCTATGCCGGGCATATGACGCATAATACATTTATACAGGTAATGATGAACCTGGGCTTTATCGGTTTCACACTGGTATTGTTTCAGTTTATAATAACCATTAAATCTTTTTTAATTACCAAACCAGAAGAAAAAAAGCTGATGCTCATCGGAATTTTAATACCGGTAGTAATTAACTCATTTACTGAGTTTGGCATTTTTGGCGAAACCAATTATGGCATTTTATTTTACCAGTTTTTAATTTTTGCAGTTAGTGTAAAAGCCGATGGGCGCTTGTCGCTGCCGCAACAAATACGATTGCGTAAGAAACGACCCGATTTAATTGGTACGCCTCTGTTACAACCCGCTTATGTGTGGAAGTAATAGCAGGTAACCAGCCGGAGAATAAACAGCAACAGTGGTTGCGTCGCACACTTCGGCCATAGTAGTACTGCTGTACACGTGTGCGACGCAACAAAAGCTGCATAGCAATATGCTGCTGCATCCAATAAAATGAATATGAAAAACCAGAACGAGATACAATTATTATCAACCATCATCTGCAATGCAGGTTTTGATGTATGTGCTGTGCAAACAGCCAAGCATTCAGAACCGTTGCAACTGTTGGGCTATAATAATACTGATGGCAGTCTGCGCTGGGCATGGCCTGCCAAAAGCCGCCAACCCAATTGCCTTCGTTTTTACAATATAGCATCTGCTAAAGCAAAAATTTTCAGCGCAGTTTTTAAAGTGGCTTTTACAACTGGTTTTGCAGGTGTTTTGGCTAAATCAAAAATTACATTATTTGCACAGCCCGGTACCCTGGCTGCTTTACAAAATAAATGGGGTGCTCACTTTGCTATTTTTACAGGCACAATTGGCCCTAACCGCAAGGGCGTTATTTGGTATAAGAATGAAACCGAACAGTGCTTTATTAAAGTAGCACTGAGTGAAAACGCTGCAGCTATCATAGGCAAAGAGGCGGGTGCTTTAACCCTATTACAGCAATATCATTTTAAACAGCTGCAAGTACCCGTTGTAAAAGAAGCGGCAGATAACTTTGTTACACTATCTGATGTAAACACTGGCAACACCCAACGCCTTGCACAGTTTACGGCACAGCATGCGGATGCCTTGCGTGAATTATACGTACAAACCAGCACAACAGCAGCGATAAAAAATATAGTATGGTGGCAAACCACTACAGAAAAACTGGAGTGGTTAATGGATAATGCCGATGCACGCATACCTAAAGGGTTACTGCGTAAATTAAAGCAGCTGCATAAAGCAACAGATACTGATGCAACGCTTACTGTAGCCATGGCGCATGGAGATTTTACACCGTGGAATATGTATGCCACACCACAGCATTTAAAGGTGTACGACTGGGAATTGATTGTAGAAGACGCCCCTTTGTGGTGGGATGCCTTTCACTTCATATTTCAATCGGGTATTTTAATGCACCGGCAAAACGCTAAAACCATACTGGCTGATATTGACAATTGCGAAGGAAAAAATTTATTCTGCATAGCGGGTAACAATAGCATTGCTTTGCAAAAGCACCTGTCGTTGTATTTATTATACAATACGGTTTATTATTTACATGTGTATGCACACCAGCCCAAATGGCATATGCAGGTTAACTGGTTATTACAAACATGGAATGAAGCCATCAGTGTGGTACTGGTGCAGCAAAACGCCATTACTCAGCGGGCTGCTTTTTGTGCTGATCTGTTTGATTACCTGTACGGCAAATCATACGCCACACTTAAGTGGCTTACCAATTTGCCAGAAGAATTGCCTGAAACATCAGACATAGATTTATGCATTGCAGAAAATGAAAAAGAAGCCTTGCACGATTTTTTACAGCAACACCCTTTTACAGCAACCGTATCAGTTACACATAAATCGTTTATGAATAATTATGCGGTGGTGTTAAACGATGCTTCTTTATTAAGTGTGGATGCCATCTGGAAAATTAAAAGAACCCATCTAGAAATTTTACCTGCACAGCATATAATAAGTAACCGCCAGGTATTAAACACGGATGTGCAGGTACCTTCTTTAGCTGATAATTTTAATTATACCTGGCTTTTTTATCTTCTTAATAATGCTGCGGTACCAGAAAAATACCAGGAACAGTTTTTATTAAAGTCAGAAGCAGAACGTCAGCAATTGAACCGGCATTTTACAGAGCAATGGTCTTGCGCAGGGGTAACACATTATGGTTTTGCACTGGCAGCCAATAAAGAAATTAGGGCGGCTGTATTACAACAAATACAAGAACAACCAGCTAACAAAGGCTGGCAGCGCATTAAAAATAAAATTGGGTATTATATGGATACAGCAACCAACCTGTTTTCTTCAAAAGGAATGATAATAACATTCAGCGGTGTGGATGGAGCCGGTAAATCTACCGTAATAGAAAATACCCGCCAGCAAATAGAAAAAGTATTGCGCCGTAAAGTGGTGGTGTTGCGGCACCGTCCTTCCGTATTGCCCATACTCAGTGCCTGGAAGCATGGTAAAGAAGCGGCAGAAAAAAAGGCAGCCACCACATTACCGCGACAGGGAAAAAATAAGAGCAGCGTCTCTTCATTTATACGCTTTGCCTATTACTATACCGATTATTTTTTTGGCCAGTTTTATATTTTGTTTAAACATGTTTGGCGTGGGCATGTGGTGCTGTATGATCGCTATTATTTTGATTTTATTAATGACAGCAGGCGCAGCAATATTCAGTTGCCGGCAAAATTTACCAGTTGGTTTTACCGCTTTTTACTAAAACCACAACTCAATTTTTTTCTGTATGCGCAACCGGAAGAAATATTAAAAAGAAAGCAAGAACTGGATGCGGCTACTATTAAAGAGCTTACTGAAAAATACCTGGCCTTATTTACCAGCCTATCCAAACAATATCATTCATCCAGTTATATACCTATACATAACCAGCATTTAGAAACCACCATTAACACCATTGTGCAACATATTAAAACAAGAGCCTGATGAAACAGCTTTTTGAAAAAATAATAAGGCTGCGTAACCCGCAATTCAGGTTTGATGAAAACCTGAACACAGCAGCCCTGCTGCAATTTATATGGCTGCAGGCCTGTGCCATGTTGCGTGCCTGCAGGTTGCTGTTGTTGCTGCGCAAACCAAAAGGTATGTTATTGGGCAGGGGTGTTCGGTTTTTTAATCTTCCTAAAATTAAATGGGGCCGGTTTTTAAAACTAGGCGATGGCGTTTATTTAAGCGGCTTGGGTGTAAAAGGTATTGAAATGGGTAATAACGTGGGTATTGGCGCTTACAGCCGGGTAATTGTTTCAACTTCTTTAAATGATATAGGCTGCTATATACGCATTGGTAACAATGTAGGGCTGGGTGAGTTTGCGTACCTGGGTGGCGCGGGGGGTTTAGAAATAGGAGATGATTGTATTATTGGCCAATACCTCAGCTGCCATCCGGAAAACCATATTTACGATGTTACAGACGAATTAATAAGACAGCAGGGCGTTACCCGCCGTGGTATTAAAATTGGCAACAACTGCTGGATAGGCAGTAAGGTTACCATCTTAGATGGTGTAACTATTGGAGAGGGTTGTGTAATTGCGGCCGGTGCTGTAGTTACAAAAGATATGCCTGCGTTTGCAGTTGTAGGTGGTGTACCTGCCAAAGTACTGAAGATGCGATCTGAAATATCAGTGCCCTCATTACAAACAAAAAAAACCGCATAGCTATGAAAACAATATTAGTTACTGCTTATGCTGTAAACCCTTATAAAGGTTCTGAAGATGGGATGGGCTGGAATTTTATTATGCAAATAGCCCGTTACCAAAAGGTCATTGCTGTTACACGCATCAATAATGGTCCGCATATAGAAAAATACAAAGCAGCAAACCCAGATTATAAAGAGCAATATGATAATATCCGCTTTGTATATTTTGACTGGCCCTATATTTTCCGTTTTTGGAAAAAGGGGCCCCTGCTTTCAATGATATATTTCTATGGCTGGCAGTTTACTTTAGCCATCTGGTTATTGTTTAAACGCTTTCAGTTTGATATAGCCCACAATTTAAATTTTCATAACGATTGGACACCTTCTTTTTTATGGATGCTGGGAAAGCCTTTTGTATGGGGCCCTATTGGCCATCACCCGGAAATACCTAAAGAATTTATTCAACCGATTTATGGAAATAAAGAATATAAAAAAGACCAGCGCTTGTGGAAACTGAAGAATGCCTTTTGGAAATTTGACCCCTTCTTAAAAATAACAGCGGCAAGGGCGGCGCATGTGTTATGTATGAATTCTCAGCCACCCCAGAAACTGCATTTAAAAGTGAGTCGCTATTCAATAGTGCCATCAGTTTCATCTGAAGATGTGGTAAGTACCCCACCAGCTAAACCTGCGGGCTTTACCGTTTTATCAGCAGGCAGGTTTGTTCCGTTAAAGGGTTTTGATCTTACCATACGTTCTTTTGCAAAATTCTATCACCAATTAGATGCGGCCGCACAACAAAGCAGCCAACTGGTGCTGGTTGGTACAGGCCCTTCTTTACCCCTGCTAAAAGCCATAGCAGAAGAAGAGAAAATTACCGATGTACTACAAATTATAGAGTGGATACCCCGCGACCAATTAAAAGCGCTGTATGAAACCGCTCACCTGTTTTTATTTCCATCGCATGAGGGGGCAGGTATGGTGGTGGCAGAAGCAATGAGTTATGGTGTGCCGGTTTTATGTATTGATAACTCAGGACCCGGAGAGTTTCAACATCCATCGTCTGGTTTAAAAGTTCCTTATTTAAGCTATGCGGCAACAGTGCAGGCCCTGGCCGATAAAATGCTGGCATTACAGACAAATACAGATTTATACAACAATGAACGGCAATTGGCTTTTGAACGCTTTGCCACCTATTTTCACTGGCAGGTGAAAGGTGAGGCACTGAAGAAAATTTACGAGACCGTTACCAGTAATGAATTAAGCGATTCTGCAAAAGCAGTATTAACTAATCTGCAAAAAGTATCGTAACCAATAAAACAATGGAAATGAAAAACCAACGAATTGTGGCCGTACACCTGCTAAATGATTTTAGCGGAAGCCCTTTTGTTTTTAGCCAGGCCTTGCAGGCTTTACAGCAACAAGGTTACGAGGTGCATTTGTTTACAGCTACACCAGGCGGCAATGGTTTTTTAAACAATATTACGGGTATAAAAAAGCATTCCATTGCATATAAGTGGAGCAAGGTAAAACTGGCAACACTTGTACTGTATCTGTATAGCCAGCTTAGTTTGTTTATAAAACTATTGTTCTTTGCAAAGTCAACAGATATTATTTACATCAATTCAATATTACCGTTTGGGGCAGCATGGGCCGGTCGCTGTAAAAAGTGCAAGGTAATTTATCATATACATGAAGTATCTGTAAAGCCAGAACCATTAAAAAAATGGTTACTGTATGTAATTAATAAAACAGCACACCGTTGTATTTATGTATCTAAGTATGTGCAGCAGTTTACACCGGTGCACAAAGAAGGGGTGGTAATTTACAATGCCCTGCCACAATCTTTTATAGATACGGCAGCAAACAATAAACACAACAGTTCAAATGTGTTTACTGTGTTAATGCTATGCTCGCTTAAAAAATATAAAGGGGTGGATGAGTTTGTTGCAGCAGCCCGTCTGCTGCCAGCACTTCATTTTGAGCTGGTGCTGAATGCTAACCAGCAGGCCGTTACCGCCTATTTTCATAATCAGATTTTACCCGCAAATATTACAGTGCATGCAGCACAAAGCAATGTGCATCCGTTTTACGCCAAAGCATCGGTGGTGGTTAATCTTTCACTGCCACACCAGTGGGTGGAAACATTTGGCATGACGGTGTTAGAAGCCATGTATTATCGTAAACCTGTTATAGTGCCACCGGTGGGGGGTGTATCAGAACTGGTATTGCACGGTATTACTGGTTTTTGTGAAGATAGCCGGGATGTAAACAGTATTGTATTGCAATTACAAAAACTGTACGGAGATAAAGTGTTGTACAATGCCATGAGTGATGCGGCCTATCAGCAGGCTTTGCAGTTTAACACAGAAACATTTAACAGGGCCATTGTACAAACAATTGCACAATATGCCCGGCCAATAAGTAAGCAACTGCCGGTTCAGCAGTTAGATGCTGCTTAGAAAGATATACCTCATCCCGGGGCGCTGTGCCTCACAGACACAGCTTATCTCTTTCCGGGGGGATGGAGATAGGGATGAGGTTTTTTAAACAAGAACAACTTTATATACAACGCTCTTTTTTAATTAGTATACCAGCAGTTGTAAGGCTGCTCAGCAGCGGTTGCGTCGCACACTTGTACAGCAAAATTACAAGGGCCGAAGTGTGCGACGCAACGATGTTGCTATTGGCCCACAGCTGGTAAAAAAGTATTTGTGAATTTAATATCCGGTTTATGAAAAAGAAAAAAATTGCCATAATTGGCACCGTGGGCATACCCGCCAAATATGGCGGGTTTGAAACCCTGGCAGAGCACCTGGTAAGGCATATGGGTGATGAGTTTGAGATGTATGTGTATTGCACCAAAAAAAAATACCGTAAAGAAGAACGGGTAAAAGAATACCTGGGGGCCAAACTTATTTACCTGCCTTTTGATGCCAATGGTATCTGGAGCATTGTGTATGACTGCTTCTCCATTCTGCATGCCATGTTTTTTGCAGATGTATTAATGGTGCTGGGCGTAAGTGGTGGCTTTATGCTGCCCTTTGTGAAACGGTTTACCAGCAAAAAAATAATTGTTTCTATTGATGGTATAGAATGGAAGCGGGATAAATGGAGCCGCCCGGCTAAATGGTATTTGTGGTGGGCCGAAAAAACAGCCGTAAAATATTCTCATGCAGATATTGCCGATAATGAATCGATACAGGATTATACAGCCTTCAGGTATAAAACACTCAGTAATATTATTGAGTATGGGGCCGACCATACCATGAAAATAAAACCTACTGAAGAACATATTAAAACTTACCCGTTTTTATCCGCACCCTATGCTTTTAAAGTTTGCCGCATTGAACCGGAAAATAACATTCATGTGGTATTAAAAGCTTTTACGCAAATTGAAAAAATGCCATTGGTACTGATTGGTAACTGGAACAACAGTGAATATGGCCGGCGTATGAAACAAGAGTTTGGTGGCCACCGCAACATCATTTTATTAGATCCTATTTACGATCAGGGTAAGCTGGATATAATACGTGGTAATTGCAAGGTGTATGTGCACGGGCACAGCGCTGGTGGCACCAACCCTTCTTTGGTAGAGGCCATGTATTTGCAATTGCCGGTGGTGGCATTTAAAGTGGCTTATAATAAAACCACTACTGAAAAGAAGGCCTGGTATTTTACCAATGCTGAAGAGCTGGTAGCTGTTATTAATAATGCTACTGAAGAAGATTTTGCGGCTAAGGCAGCTACCATGAAGGAAATTGCCAACCGGCGTTACACCTGGAAAGTAATTGCAGATAAATATGCTTACCTGGTAAGAACCGTACTGGTGTCTAAAGACAAAATCAATGTATCATCTAACATTACAGATTTAAATGTAAACGAGCTTATTGATATGGAAGCCGGCCACCTGGCTTACCCCGCATACTTTTATGAAAAAAGATAACCTATGACAAATATTATTGTACAAATACTGCTAACCTTTGGTGCAGCATTAATATGCAGCCTTATTCTGATACCTATTATTATTAAGCTGAGCATAAAACTAAACCTGGTAGATAAACCCAATGAACGTAAAGTGCATAAAACACCCATACCGCGGCTGGGTGGTATAGCCATTTTTTTAAGTGCAGTACTGGCAATTGTATTAAGCAATAGTGGGCTTAAAGCTATTAGTAATTGGCCGGTAATGTTTACCAGCGTGGGGGTTTTGTTTATGGTGGGTATTTGGGATGATTTAAAGGATATTAGCGCCAAGTTGCGCTTTGCGCTGCAAATTTGTTGTGCCATAGCAGTAGCATCTACCGGTATCAGGCTTACATCGCTTCATGGTATTTTGGGTATACAAGAACTGAATGTTTTTTGGCAATATATTATTACGGTTTTAATTATTGTGGGGGTTACCAATTCATTCAACCTTATAGATGGGGTGGATGGGCTTGCGGGGGGCCTTGCTTTAATAGGAATTTGTGTGTTAATCGGTTTATCCTACCAATTAAAAGTTTACCCGTTAATGATAATATTACTGGCTTTTGCCGGCGCACTTATTGGTTTTTTAAAAAATAACCTTAACCCGGCTAAAATTTTTATGGGCGATGGGGGTTCGTTGGTGCTGGGTTATTTATTAAGTACCACCGGTATATTGTTAATTGAACGTTCTTCCGTTCATGCAGAATTAATGCATCCATCCAGGGTGGCGGTATTAATTACAGCTATACTAATCATTCCTGTTTTTGATACTATCCGTGTTTTTACATCAAGAATGAAAAGGGGTATTTCTCCTTTTCAGGCAGATAAAACACATATTCATCATTTGTTTTTAGTGGCAGGGTTAGACCATAGAAGAACCAGCACCATGATACATTTGTTTGAACTGGTATTGGTGGCTATTGCCTTGTTTATACCCGGCACCACCAGTATTTCTATTGCCATTGTTACAATGGTAATGTTGTTTCACATAATAACGGTTATACTAAATATAAACCAGCAAATGGAGCACTGGCTGGCTTTTGTAAAAAAAATGGAGAAAGAAGGAATTACCTGATAAATAAAAAAACCGGCAGCGCCGGTTTTTTTATTTATAACTCTTTTTTCATAACAAGGGCACTGGCGGGGCACAAAGTGCTAAACTCTCTACTTTGCTGTATACTTTGTGGGGCTGTGCTTCTTTCTATAACGTTGTAGCCTCTTTTTTCAAAAAAAGTACGGGCAGTTGTTGTAAGCAGGTACATGCTTTTTACTTGTTTTGCGGCTGCATAATTTTCTAATGTGGTTACCAGTGCAGAGGCAAGCCCCAAACTTCTATGGGTTACGGCAGTTGCCATACTGCGTAACAGGGCTACATTATTAAAAAGTTCTAATCCAATAACGGCGGTTATGGTATTACCTTCTTTTGTAACAAAAAAGTGAAGCAGATTTTGGTCTATGTCTGCTGTGGGCAGTTGGTTATTTTCTAATAAAGCCAATACAGCAGTATAATCTGCTGCACTAGCTGGTATTACCGTTGTTGTCATATATAATAAAGTTTAACAGCAGCCACTACCGGGTTCGCAACAATTACGATTGTCTTTTGCCGGCTTTTGTGCAAATACGGTAATGCTGCTAATTTTTGTGTTTAATTCTTTGTAAGCTGTAATTTCTGAAGCAGATAAATATTCAGCCAGTATTTCATCCGGCAGAATAATGGGTTTTTCTTTTTGCAGGGTAATATTACTAAAACCCGCTTCTTCAATAATTGCAAGATAACTGGTTTTTTGTATGGCACCTGCCACGCAACCCGCATACAATTCTGCAACTTCTTTCCAGCGGTCTGGTAACTCACCTTTCAATACAATATCAGATATGGAAAAATGGGCACCCGGTTTTAATACCCGGTAAATTTCACTAAACACTTTGTGCTTATTGGGTACCAGATTCAGTACACAATTGCTAACCACCACATCGGCCACATTACTGGTAAGTGGCATGCTTTCAATATCGCCCTGTCTGAACTCAACATTGTTATACCCCAGCTTCTCTGCATTTAATCTTGCACGGTTAATCATAGCCTCCGTAAAATCAATGCCAATAACCTTACCTGTATTACCAACAATGCTGCGGGCCACAAACGCATCGTTGCCGGCACCACTGCCTAAATCTACCACCACATGGCCGGGTTTAATTTGGGCAAAGGCAGTAGGCAAACCACAACCAAGGCCTAAATCTGCATCGGCCACATAGCCTTCCAGTTTGCTGTAATCGTCGGCCATAATGTTATACACATCATCGCCACCACAACAACCGGTGGCACCACAGCACGATGCGGCGTTTTGTTCTTTAGACTGACTGGCAATGGCGCTATATTTTTCTTTTACCAGTTCTTTAATTTGTGTTTCGTTTTTCATGACTATACTTTTTTATAATAAAGGAATAATTTTGTTTCCGGCATTTGTTCTATACGGAGCAGCCTTGCGTCGCACATTTTATCAGTTATGCAATACTCAGCAGCATCTGGCATTGGCTTCTTTTAGTTTTGTAAACAGCGAACTGAAATCGTTATAAAATTTTTCAAAGGCCTTCCAGTTAATGCAATAACAGCTGCGGGGCCCGTCAATGGTGCCATCAATTAAACCGGCTATTTTTAATTCTTTTAAATGCTGGCTTACGGTGCTTTGCGCCAGGGGCAATACTTCTACCAGCTCACCGCAAATACATTCGTTTCTTTTTGCCAACTGGCTTAAAATAGCAATACGAGCCGGGTGGCTTAAGGCCTTTGCAAATGTGGCCAGGTTTTGTTCTTTGGTGCCAAACGCTTCTTTCTTATGCTGTGCCATTTGTTTAAATCGTTTTTATACGATGAATGAAGATAAAAGAAAAGACGATATTTTAGTCGTCTGTAATCTTATATCGCAAATATACGATTAGTAAAATGAAACCAACAACTCTTTTTTAAAACTGGTTAACCCATGCTATTTTAAAGGAGATGTTTTAATTACCGGTGTGTTTGGTAATGATTTGCTGCTGAAGAGTGCGACGCAACGATGCTGCTCATTGCTGTACTGCTGGTAACAAAAAAACAGCCCGTTATTTAAAACGGGCTGTTTCATCCTCATGAATCTCAATCCTAACCGCTCTTCTAATTTGTTTTTTTCTCGTTGTATTTTTTTTCTGCTTCAGCAGCTTTTTCAAAATCAAGCACTACGCCGTTAATGCAATAACGCAGGCCGGTGGGCGGTGGTCCGTCTTCAAACACATGGCCCAGGTGGCCTTTACAGCGGCCGCATTGTACCTCCGTACGCTCCATACCATGTGTATGGTCGGGGGTATAAATAATAGAAGTTTTACTGATGGGCTGATAAAAACTGGGCCAGCCACAACCGCTTTCAAACTTCGTATCGCTTTTAAACAAGGTATTACCGCAGGCGGCGCAATAGTAGGTGCCCCTTTCTTTAAAGTCTTCAAACTTACTGGTCCATGGTCTTTCCGTACCTTTTTGCCGGGCTATATAATACACTTCTGCGGGTAATATTTTTTTCCATTCTTCTTCAGTAAGGTTTACGGTGTCTGCGGTATTGCGGTTATAAACCGGATTCTTATCCATAGTCTTTTCTTTTTTGGTGGTGGTGGTTTGAGAGTAGCTGCAGTGGCTAAAAGCCACCGGCAATAAAAATAATGCCACCCATTTGATACTACTTTTCATGATCTATTTATAATTGGTATAACAAATTTACGGTGTAAAGGTTGTTGCAGATTGTCTGCCGTTTGACAATAAAATGGCTTTAACAAACCCAATGCATTGAAAATTATTTAAGAAACAGGCCAAAATTGTTAAAGGTATTTTAAATGGCATCCTTTATATTTGTCTTTCTTCAAAAGGGTAGTAAGCAACATGTTTAATTTAATTCTTTTTGGCCCTCCCGGAAGCGGTAAGGGTACACAATCGGAGAAGCTGATCAGCAAATTTGGCCTGAAGCATTTAAGCACTGGTGATTTATTGCGCAGCGAAATTGCCAACCAAACCAAACTGGGTTTGGAAGCCAAAAGTTTAATGGATAAGGGCCAGCTGGTGCCTGATGAAGTGGTGGTGGGCATGATCAGTTCTGCCCTGGATAATAACCCGCAGGCAAAAGGTTTTTTATTTGATGGTTTTCCGCGTACCACGGCACAGGCAGAAGCTTTAGATAACCTGCTGTCTCAGCGTGGGGCAGCTATTAATATTTTATTGGCCCTAAACGTAACAGAAGAAGAACTGGTAAAACGGCTTCTAAACCGTGGCCTTACCAGCGGCCGCAGCGATGATACCAATGAAGAAGTGGTAAGGGCCCGTATTGTAGAGTATAACAAAAAAACATCTGCGGTGGCAGATTATTACCGTCAGTTTGATAAAGTGGTAATGATAAAAGGCGAAGGCTCGGTAGATGAAATTTTTGATGCACTTTGCCAGGCAATTATGGCTAAACAAACAGCTTAGTAGTTGTTAAAAAATATACAGGCAGGGGTATTCCCCTGCTTTTTTTATGCCCTACTCAAAGCAGCTCAATTCCGGCATCAAAATAGCATTGACGATAGCCTCGTTTTTAATTAAATTAGCAGTTCAATTATAACCCCATATCTATATGAAGAAAGTGGTATGCTTCCTCTTCCTGCTCACCGGTTATTTTACACAAGCCCAAACCGCCGGCTACAATATCAGTGTAACCATTAAGCCGTATAAAAATCAATACCTCTACCTTGGCTATTACTATGGTAAGGTAAAGGCACTGGCAGACTCTGCTTTATCAAACAGCCAGGGCGTAGCAGTTTTTAAAGGAGCAAAAAAATTAACCGGGGGTATATATTTTGTCGTTTCTCCCGGTAAAGAAAGAATTCTTTTTGAATTGCTGCTGGATAAGCAACAACAATTTGCAATAGTGGCAGACACCAGTAATTTACCAGCCAGTGTAAGCTATATTAATTCTGCAGATAATAAGCTGTTTCAGAACTACTCAAGGTTTGCTACAGAAAATGGGCAGCAGGTTTCTCGCCTGGCAAGTATATTGCCTACCGCTAACCCTGCCGACACGGCAATTATAAACACTGAAATTCGCACCCTTAATAAAAAAATGCAGCAATACCGCGATAGTGTAACCAATAGTAACCCGGGCAGTATGCTGGCTGCTTTATTGCAATCATTAAAAGAACCCATCGTTCCCACAGCAGACAAACATCCCGGTGGTAAATACGATTCTACCTTTGCTTATAATTATTTTAAAAGTCATTATTGGGATGGTGTGAAATTTACAGATGAACGCCTGATACGCACTCCAATTTTTGAGCAAAAACTGGATAAGTATTATAAAGAACTGGTAATACCCGACCCCGATAGCCTGCAAAAAGAAGCAGACGCTATGCTTACCAAAGCAAAGCCTAATAAAGAAATGTTTAAATACCTGCTCACTTATTTTGTGCAGAAGTATATTAACCCGGAGTATATGGGGCAAGATGCGGTGTTTGTGCACCTGTTTGAAAAATACATTAATAATAACCCCCAGGTAGATTGGTTTACGGAGAAATATAAAAAGTATATGAGCGACCGTGCGTACAGCATTATGGGCAACCTTATAGGCTACACCGCTCAAAACCTTAATCTGGTAGACACAGCAGGAACCCCCACGCCACTTTATAAAGTAAATGCAGCGTATACTGTAATAATTTTTTGGGATGCCACCTGTGGTCATTGTAAAGAAGTGGTACCTAAAATAGATTCACTCTTTCAAACAAAATGGAAACAACAGGGGGTGGCAATTTATGGTGTAATGACGGATGGTGGCAAAGCCGCCTGGTTACAATACATACAACAAAACAATTTAAAAGATTGGATACACGTTTACCAAACCGAAGCGCAGCGAGATGCAGAAATGAATGCCGGTAAACCCAATTATCGCCAGCTGTTTGATGTGTACCAAACTCCCGTACTTTATTTGCTGGATGCCAATAAAAAAATACTGGCTAAAAAATTAACCTGGGAGCAAATAAACGACCTGCTGGCAGCCAAGGTAAAAGCGGCCACCGGAAAGTAATTTTAGGTAGCCGGCAGCAGTGCAGCAATCAGCAGTCGTTGCGTCGCACACTTTAGCTGTAGCAACTACTGCAACAAAAAAAATACAAACCAATACAACGCATTCCATGAAAAAAATACTGCTACTATTTTGCTGCCTTCAAAGCCTGTGGGCAGGGGCACAAACTTTATTTAGCTATGGTAAAACAGCCGTAACAAAAGAAGAGTTTCTAAGAGCCTACAATAAAAATAATACTGCACAAAGCAATACAGAAGCAGCATATAAAGACTATCTGGAATTGTACATCCGCTTTAAACTTAAAGTGCAGGCTGCATTAGATGCCAAACTGGATACACTACCCAATCAGCAATTAGAGCTGTATAATTTTCGCAGCCAGGTAATTGATAATTACATGAATGATGAAACAGCATTAAATGCGTTGGTAAACGAGGCCTTTGAACGCAGTCAGAAAGATCTGCACATTGCATACATCAATATACCCTTTACAGGTACAGATACTATAACTGCTTTTAAAAAAGCCACAGAAGCGCAAACCAAATTAAAACAGGGAGCTGATTTTGCAACAATAGCCAGTCAATATTCAGCAGATCCGGATGCAAAAGAAAATGGTGGAGATATTGGATTTATAACCATATTCAGTTTGCCGTATGCGCTGGAAACGGTTTGTTATAAAACAAAACCGGGTACCAGCTCCGCTATTGTAAAAACAAAAGCAGGCTATTATATCTTTAAAAATATAGAAGAGCGGCCGGCAGTTGGTAAACTAAAAGCCGCACAAATCTTATTGGCCTTTCCGCCCGATATTGCAGAAGCCGGCAAACTTAAAAGAAAACAATTGGCCGATTCACTTTATACCGCATTGCAACAAGGCGCATCTTTCAGCGAACTGGCAGCCAAGTACAGCAACGATAATATTGGTTATCTGTCTGGCGGCAATATGCCCGACTTTGGAGTTGGCAAATACGAAACTGCATTTGAGAATGCTGCTTTTTCATTAGAAAAAGATGGAGCTTTCAGTAAACCGGTAGCCAGTTCTTTTGGGTATCACATCATTCAAAGACTGCAAAAGATTCCTGTAAATGCAGATGGTAAGAATGAAACCGCTATGGCTTTATTAAAACAATCGGTGCAGTCTGATAAACGCATTGAAATTGTAAAGCAGGTTTTGGCCAATCGCATTTTAAAAGAAACTGGCTTTAAACAAGGTGCTGTAAATATCAAATCATTGGCTGCAATAACAGATAGCCTGCAGCAAAACAAATCTTTAAAAAGCATTCCGGCTATCGCAGCTAATACCGTAATGTTTAGCTTCCCACGCCAAAAAGTAACCACTACAGATTTTGCAAAATACCTGGAAAGTATTCAACCAGCCCCCGATTTATGGCAGGGTAAAGCGGTTGGCCAGCTAATAGAACAATATCAGCAGGCGGTGGCAATGGAATATTACAGAAACAATCTGGAGCAGTATAATAAAGAATTTGCTTACCAGATAAAAGAGTTTAAAGAGGGTAACCTGCTTTTTGAAATTATGCAAAAAGAAGTGTGGGAAAAAGCTGCGGCCGATTCAAACGGCTTGAAGAAATATTTTTCTGATAACAAGACAAAGTACTGGTGGGAGAAGAGCGCTGATGCTATTTTCTTTACAGCCACTGATTCTGTAATGGCAGCAGAAACAAGAGAAGGATTTTTAAAAAACACAAAGTCCTGGCGATTACTGGCTCAAAATTCTGATGGAAGAGTACAATCAGATTCGGGCCGGTTTGAGCTTACCCAAATACTGGTGCCGGATATTTCAGCCATTGCTGCCGGCTACTGTTCACCCATACAGGTTTCAGCCACAGATAATATTGCCACTTTTGTTTACATAGTAAAAGTATATACAGAAAAGCAACCCCGCAATTATGAGGATGCCCGTGGCTTTGTTATTAACGATTACCAGGCTTATCTGGAAGAGCAATGGATAAATGCACTAAAGAAAAAATATCCGGTAAAAGTTAATGATGCAGTTTTAACCTCCTGTTGGAAATAAAACAATAGCTTGCGTTTTAAAAATAACCGGTATGAAGATTTGCGGATTTACCATTATTAAAAATGCTGTTATTAACCAATACCCCATTGTAGAGGCTATCAAATCTTTATTACCCATAGTAGATGAAATGCTGGTATTGGCAGGAGACAGTGATGATGCAACCAACCAACTCATACTGGATATCGGGTCCGATAAAATTAAACTCCATCATTCTGTTTGGGATAAAGCCATTAACACAGGTGGTTCTGTATTGGCAGTAGAAACCAATAAGGCTTTTGATTTAATAAGTGATGCGTATGATTGGGTGTTTTATATTCAGGCAGATGAAGTGGTGCACGAAGCAGATTATCCTGCCATAGTAGCCGCGGCAGAAAAATATAAAAACGATCATTCAATAGACGGATTACTATTTAAGTTTATGCAGTTTTATGCCACCTATGATTATATAGGAGATAGCAGGAGATGGTACCATCATGAAGTGCGCATACTTAAAAACAATAAAAAAATCCGCTCTTACCGCGATGCGCAAGGCTTCCGGAAAAATAACGCAGAAAAATTATTAGTAAAACCGGTGGATGCTTATATCTATCATTATGGATGGGTTAAAAGCCCCCAGCAAATCATTACCAAGCAAAGAAATATCAGTCAATACTGGTCTGATGCTACTGATAACCGCTCTTTTGATACTGAAGAATTTGATTTCAGTGAAATAGATTCGCTGGAATTGTTTAAAGGAACACACCCGGCTGTAATGAAAGACCGGATAGCGGCCATGAACTGGAATATTAAACTGGATATTGGTAAAAAGAAGTTTTCCGTTAAAGACAAACTGCTTTATTACATAGAAAAAATAACCGGTAAACGTCTTTTCTCTTTTAAGAACTATAAGTTGGTGTAAGAGAAAAACACAAACCGGGCAGTTACTCACCACCCGGTTGTACAGAACCTGTAACAGTATGTTTAACCTAGGTTGCCCAGGCTTTATCTCCTTTTTTATAATCAATACAACCATCATATCGGCCCGGTACGGCCACATAACGCAACGCTTGTGTAGCACCTTCTTTTGAGGTAAAGAAGCCCATTAAAGTAAGCTGCTTCATCATAGTAAAATAATGGGCAGGGTCTTCAGGCTTTTTCTTACCGGCATATTCTTTGGCTTCTTTGTCTAAAGCAGTTAAGAAAGCAGTACGCTGCTCAGGAGTGGCTTTCATAAAGCTGGTACCTTGTGCTTTGTTGCAAGCTTCATCCAGCTTAGCCATACCTTCTTTAAATACTTTTTGGTCTTTCTCTTCGTAACAGTCATTTACCATAACTGTCATAAACTGGCCTACTTTAGCCGCTTTTGCACCCGGAGAACCGGTTGCAGGTAAAATAGTTTCTGCCACTTCATCCAGAAAGGCAATGTTTTCAGGCGTAAAGGCAGCACCTACTGCATCAGTGGCGCTGTTACAGCCCCCACTCATAAACAGCTCGGCTCCTACAAACGCACCACCGGTTAATACGGCAATACGTTTTATGAGTTCTCTTCTTTCCATATGTTCTGATTTATGTTTTTAAAGTTATAAATTTTGTTTCTTTAATTCACTTACAGCAAAATTGGCGGCACGTGCCGTTAAAGCCATATAAGTTAAAGAAGGGTTTTGGTTGCCGGTACTAACCATACCGGCCCCATCTGTAACAAATACATTTTTGCAATGGTGCAGCTGATTGTTTCCATTCAGTAACGAGGTCTTTGCATCTTTACCCATACGCACCCCCCCCATTTCATGTATATCATTACCCGGTACCCGCCCGTTATCATACGGGTTAATGTTTTTGCAACCTGCTTTTTCTAACATGGCACTGCCCTGCTCCCAAAAATCTTTCATCTTCTTATTATCGTTCTCATCATACTCAACAGAGGTAATTAATAACGGCATGCCCCATTCATCTTTCTGATCTTTGCTTAGCCGCACATGGTTTTTTTCTTTGGGTATGGTTTCTCCCTGTATCATCATATAAATGCTCCAATCAGCACCGGGCTCCGTTAAATTATTTTTATAGGCGGCTCCCACACCCTCCATACTAAAACCTCTTTGCCAACTGATGGGGCTGGCGGTATAGTGCATCATATACCCGCCATAAAAATCCATTTCGTGTTTATACACGTTTCTAAAATTGGGTATCATGGCAGCAGTAGGCCTTCTTCCGTATTCTGTTTTATCTGCAAAGCCCTCCAGCGTTGCACCAATATTAGCACGGTAATCATGAAAGGCAATGTATTTACCCAGCAAGCCGCTATCGTTACCCAAACCATTTTGAAAACGGTTTGAAACCGAATTCAATAATATAAGATTGGTATTTAAGCAGGCTGCATTTACAAAAATTATTTTTGCAAAATATTCTGTAGCCTGTTTTGTATTGCTATCAATAACCCGTACACCAGTTGCTTTTCCTTTTTGTTCATCGTAAATAATAGAATGTACCACAGAAAACGGACGCAGGGTTAAATTGCCAGTTTTTTCTGCCCATGGTAAAGTGCCCGAGTTAGAACTAAAGTAGCCACCAAACGGGCAACCCCGGTAACAAATATTTCTTGCCTGGCATTTACCACGGCCCTGATCTAAATGCACCTGCTGCGGACTGGTTAAATGTGCGCAGCGGCCCTGTATTACATTACGGTCTTTATAATTAGCATGTATTACCTGCTGAATATGTTTTTCCGGACAGTTCATTTGCCAGGGCTCTAAAAACTCTCCATCCGGCAGTGTTTCTAAACCATCTTTATTACCGCTAATGCCTACAAACTTTTCTACATGGCTGTACCACGGTGCTAAATCATTGTAACCAATAGGCCATGCTGCATAACCATCCCTTGCCGGGTTCTCAAATTCAAAACGGCTCCAGCGTTGTGTTTGCCTGGCCCATATTAAACTTTTGCCACCCACCTGGTAACCACGTATCCAGTCAAATGGTTTTTCCTGTATGTATGGGTGTTCTTTATCTTTTACAAAAAAATGCTGGGTAGCTTCATCAAAAGCATAACAGCGGTTGGCAATGGGGTTATCTTTTGCCAGTGTGGTTGTTAACTGGCCACGATGTGCCAGCTCCCACGGAGTCATACTGGTGGTGGGGTAGTCTTTAATATGTTTTACATCCCGCCCTCTTTCCAGCACCAGGGTTTTTAAACCTTTTTCACAAAGTTCTTTGGCGGCCCATCCGCCGCTAATGCCACTGCCAATTACAATAGCATCAAACGTATTGCGTTCAACACCTTTTGCATTTATATGTAATGTATCTGCGGGCATCTATTTTTATTAAATCGGCTTTTGTTATTTACGCAACATCGTTGTGTCACTCACTTGTACTGTTGGTTCTTTGCGCAGCATAGCGTTGCTGTTAACTGGTGCCCCAAGAGCCATACACAAATCCTATCGGGGCTTTCAACAAGCAACGGCTGCTGCCTTGCATTGCTGCAGCTGGTTTACAAATTACCTTTCTTCAGTTCGCTTACGGCGTAATCTGCAGCTCTTGCAGTTAATGCCATATAAGTAAGCGATGGGTTTTGACAGGCACTGCTGGTCATGCAGGCACCATCTGTTACAAAAACATTTTGCGCATCCCAAACCTGGTTATGTGCATTTAATACAGATGTTTTAGGGTCTTTACCCATGCGGGCAGTACCCATTTCGTGTATGCCGTGGCCAATGGCATGGCCAGCATCACGGGTGCGTACATTTTTTACACCGGCTGCTTCTAACATGGCTTTCAGTTCTATAACAATGTCTTTGCGCATTTTCAGTTCGTTATCCTTCAGCTCAGCATCCATAGAAAGAACCGGCAATCCCCATTTATCTTTTACGTTTTTATCCAACGAAATTTTGTTTTCGTGATATGGTAATATTTCTCCAAAACCGGTAGCCCCCACACTCCAACCGCCAGGCTCTGTCAAAGCCTCTTTAAATGCGGCACCAATAGAAAGCTCAGCCACATTACTTTCCCAGCTTCCTCTGCTGGCAGCACCCTGGTAGCCAAAGCCACGCAGGTAATCTCTTTTATCGTTACCCAGGTTTACAAAGCGGGGAATATAGAAACCATTGGCGCGGCGGCCATAATAATATTTGTCTTCATATCCATCAATAGTACCAGAAGCACCCAGGTTGTAGTGGTGGTCCATTACATTATGCCCTAACTCGCCACTGCTGCTGCCTAAACCACCGGGCCATATATCGGTTGCGCTGTTAAATAAAATCCATGTGCTGTTCAATGCAGAGGCACATACAAAAACTATCTTACTGTTAAACGTATAGGTTTTGTTGGTTACGGCATCTAACACTTCAACGCCATTGGCTTTTTTAGTGTCTTTATTATAATTAATCTTAGTTACAATAGAATCGGGCCTTACAGTTAAATTACCGGTGGCCATTGCTGCCGGCAATGTAGATGATTGTGTGCTGAAGTAGCCACCAAAGGGGCAACCCTCCCAGCAACGGTTACGATACTGGCATTGTGTGCGGCCGGGTAATGGCGCTGTTAAGTTGGCAATGCGGCCAATAAACAAATGACGCTCTCCCTTAAAATGTTCTTTAATACGGGCTGCCACATCTTTTTCCACGCAGTTCAAATCCATAGGTGGTAAAAAATGCCCATCGGGTAATTGTGATAAGCCTTCTTTACTGCCGCTGATGCCGGCAAATTTTTCTGCATAATCGTACCAGGGTGCAATGTCTTTATAACGTATGGGCCAATCTATACCCACACC
Organism: Flavihumibacter sp.; assembly: GCA_033761915.1. Lineage (GTDB taxonomy): Bacteria > Bacteroidota > Bacteroidia > Chitinophagales > Chitinophagaceae > JACMLD01. Next base: position 2,431 of record JANRMC010000299.1, on the reverse strand, counting down.
TTCTTTAGCGTTGGCTTCAAAGTCCATTTCGCTCCAGCGATAGCTTTGGCGGCCCCACATAATACTGCGGCCACCCATACGGTAGCTGCGCCACCAGGTAAAGGGTTTTACTTCTGTATACGGGCAATCTTTTTCATTTGCCCAACCATCCATTACAGCTTCCTGTGCGGCCCACCCGCGGTGCACCACCGGATAGTCTTTACGCTGTTGCTGTGTGGTTTTGCCACGATGCTCAAAATCCCAGGGATCTTTGCTGGCGGTGGTATAGTCTTTTTTATGTTCAAAAGCGGCCCCTCTTTCCAGCATTAAAACTTTCAAACCTTTTTCTGTAAGTTCTTTTGCGGCCCAACCCCCACTAATACCACTGCCAATAACAATGGCATCATAGGTGTTTTGAGCTGCAGCTTTATTGTTTACATGGAGCGTATCGCCAGGCATATGTTTATACGGGTTTATTTAGTTTGATGAAAAGATTACAGGTTGCCTTTCTTTAATTCATTAACTGCAAAATCTGCTGCTCTTGCAGTTAATGCCATATAAGTTAGTGATGGGTTTACACAAGAAGCCGATGTCATACAAGCGCCATCTGTTACAAAAACATTTTTTGCATCCCACACCTGGTTGTGTGCATTTAATACAGATGTTTTTGCATCTCTGCCCATACGGGCTGTACCCATTTCGTGTATGCCCATACCCATTGCATAATCTCCTTCGTAGCCCTTTACATCTTTTACGCCGGCATTGGTGAGCATTTCAACTGCATCTGCCACCATATCTTTACGCATCTTCTTTTCATTCTCTTTAATTTCCGCGGAAATATCTAATACAGGCAGCCCCCATTTATCTTTAACTGTTTTGCTAAGAGAAATTTTATTATCATGGTAAGGCAGTGTTTCTCCAAAGGCAGTAATAGATATTCTCCAATCGCCGGGTTCGCTTAAAAGGTCTTTATAAGCGCCACCAATATTCATTTCTGCTACCATGCGGTTAAAGCCATCGCGGCTGGCACCACCCTGATAACCAAAGCCACGCAGGTAATCTCTTTTATCGTTGCCTATATTTCTAAAGCGGGGTATATAAATGCCAGAGGGTCTGCGGCCATAATAATATTTATCCTCAAAACCTTCTACACGGCCACCTGCGCCCAGTCTGAAATGATGGTCCATTACGTTGTGCCCTAATTCTCCGCTGCTGCTGCCCAGTCCTTCTGGCCAGATATCGGTAGCGGTATTCATTAAAACCCAGGTAGAATTAAAGGCAGAGGCATTTAAGAATACAATCTTTGAAAAGTATTCGTATGTTTTATTGGTAATGGCATCTATTACTTCAACCCCGCGGGCTTTTTTACTGTCTTTATCGTAAATAAGTTTGGTAACAATTTTATCTGTAACCAGCGTTAGGTTACCTGTTTTAACGGCTGCCGGTAAGGTGGTGGATTGTGTGCTGAAATATGCACCAAATGGGCAACCTCTCCAGCAACGATTACGATACTGGCAACTGCTGCGGTTTTGCTCTGGCCTTGCTTCGGTTAAATTGGCACTGCGGCCCATTACCATGTGGCGGCTGCCTTTATAATGGCTTTTTAATTTGGCTGCAATATCTTTTTCTACACAATTTAATTCTATAGCTGGCAAAAATTCTCCGTCGGGCAGTTGTTCTAAACCTTCTTTGCTGCCTTGTATGCCGGCAAAACGTTCTACATAACTGTACCATGGTGCTATTTCATCGTAGCGTATGGGCCAGTCAATAGCAATGCCTTCTTTTGCGTTGGCTTCAAAGTCCATTTTACTGTGGCGGTAGCTTTGGCGGCCCCACATAATAGAACGGCCTCCTAAATGATAGCCCCGAAACCAATCAAAACGTTTGGTTTCTACATATGGCGACTCTTGTTCATTAGCCCAAAGGCCGTTGGTTTCTTCGTTTAAGGGGTAATCTCTTTTAAGCACCGGATGGTCTTTTTTCATTTGCACCGTGGGGCGGTTGCGGTGCGGAAAATCCCACGGGTCTGTGTTGGCGGTTTTATAGTCTTTAATATGCTCAAACATACGGCCGCGTTCTATCATTAACACTTTTAAGCCTTTTTCAGTTAGCTCTTTGGCGGCCCAACCACCACTGATACCGCTACCTACCACAATAGCATCGTAAGTGTTTTGTGCGGTTGCTTTGTTGTTTACATTTAAAGTATCGCCTGGCATAGTTTCGTTAGTTTATAATGTTGTAAATACTGTTTGCAACCATCTGCAACACTTCAAGCATCCCGCTGGCAGCGGCATACCAGTGCAACGTATTACTTGTTTGCAATAGCGTTGCGGCTGAAGTGTGCGACGCAACAAATGATTATTTAAAAAACTGCTGCTGGTTTATAAATTTCCTTTCTTTAATTCTTCTACGGCGTGGTTTGCTGCGCGGGCAGTAAAAGCCATATAGGTTA
>JANRMC010000298.1:0-18132 GCA_033761915.1 Flavihumibacter sp. | reverse complement strand
CAACAGGCAATACCGGACCGTGTTATTGCCAGCTTAAGTTTGTCTTCTTCAAAAGAAATGAGTGTAAAAGCGTTTGAAGATTCTTTACGCAGCGGTTTTTATAAAGTAATGGGAGAAGTGGCGCCGCAATACCAGGGCATGTCGCCCAGCGATACTTCTTTAGATGCTTATTTTGCCGTTGCAGAAAAACTCAATATTCCGGTGGGTATTCATATGGGCACGGGTGGCAATGGCACTATCAACATTACCAATCCTAAATACAGGGCTTCATTGGGCAATCCTTTTTTACTGGAAGATATGCTGGCCCGTCACCCCAGGTTAAAAATTTGGGTGATGCATGCCGGTTACCCCATGATTGATGAAATGATTGCACTGATGGGCGCCAATGCCTATGTGTATGTTGATTTGGCCGGTATGATCTGGAGTTATCCTTTGGAAGAAGTGCATGCTTATTTAAAACGTTTGGTACAGGCCGGTTTTGGTAAACGCATTATGTATGGCACCGACCTGATGGTGTGGCCTAAATTATTAGAAACCTCAATTGGCGTTATTGAAAATGCCAATTATCTTTCTTTTGAACAAAAGAGAGATATCTTTTATAACAATGCCGTTCGTTTTTTCAGGCTGAATGAAACTAAGATTAAATAGTGTGTAGCCAGCAGTTGTAATGCTGTTCAGCATCGTTGCCACGCTCGTTTTAGCGGCAAGGCTTTGTGCATCGTTGCCAAAAACGGATTAATTGCAAAAGACTTATTTAAAAATAAGTGTGGCAATAAAGTAAAATACAGAAGGACAAAGCAGGCAACCCAACCCAGTATAAAATGTGGCAGTAATGGCTCCGTACGGCACCAATTTAGGATCGGTGGCCGCCAACCCGGCCGCCACACCACTGGTGGTGCCCATTAAACCGCCATATACCATGGCAGTTTGCGGATTGTTTAAACCAATGGCTTTTGCAATAAATGGTGTGCCAATAGTTACCAGTATAGATTTTATAACACCCGCGGCTATGCTGATGGTTATTACTTCTGAACTGGCACCAATAGCACCACCGGTAACCGGGCCTACAATAAACGTGCAGGCGCCTGCACCAATGGTAGTAATACTTTTTGCATCAGTATAACCCATTAGCAAGGCCATAATGCCACCTGCTACAAAAGCAGTAACAGTACCCATCAGTAAAGAAACAATACCTGCCCAGCCTGCTTTTTTTATCTCTGTAAAGCTGGCACCAAAAGCGGTGGATACAATGGCAAAATCCCGAAACATAGCACCGCCCAGAATAGAAAAGCCGGAAAGGGTGTTAACATCTGCAATGCCGTTTTTACCACCCGTAAAACGGCCGCCTATATAAGCTAATACCAAACCGGAAAAAATAGCAATGGCCGAACCGGGTATTTTGTTTTTGGTAAACTTTTTTGATATCCAATAAGAAACAAACAGCACAAGACCTGTTACCAGCAAGGCAACTATAAAACCATTTTTTACCAGCAGGGTATTTATATAATCCATATTGTTATTTATTAGGTGTTGAACCTTGGTTTGCTGTTGAAGTGATTGCGACGCAACGATGTTGCCATGAAATACAACTGCTGGTATTTTAATTTAATCACTAGTAAGAGTTTCTGCTTTTTGTTTACTGAGTTTTGCCACAACGGGTATTAATGCAAAACAAATTACGGTTGGAACGACACCGGCAAGCACCGCTATTAACCCGCTGGAAAGTGCGGCTTTTACATTTTGTATGGCCGACATGGCTACAATAACAGGTATGTACAGGTGGCTCCAGAATAAGATGCCGCGTTCCATTTCTGGTGTAAACAAATTTCTTTTATGCATCCACTGGTTAACCAGAATCAGGTATAGCATGGCAAAACCCACGCCGCCCACGTTGGCATCAATATGTAAAAGGCGTCCTAAAATTTCTCCGGTAACCTGCCCGGCAATATAACAACCGGCTAAAACAGCCACTCCGTATATAAGCATATCAAAACATTTTTTTTACATCGTTCTTGGTTACTTTGCCCATGGCGTTGCGGGGCAGTTCTTTAACCAGTATATATTTTCTGGGTACGCGGTAGGCCGGCATGCGTTCACGTATCCATGTGTTTAGTGCCGTGGTATCTATTGCATCATTATTATGTGCAACCACAGCAGCTGCCACCAGCTCTCCCCACTCTTCGTTTTCTAAGCCCACCACGGCACAATCTTTTATTTGCGGATGTGTACGTAATACTTCTTCAATTTCTAAGGCAGAAATTTTATATCCGCCCGATTTTATAATGTCAACCGAACTGCGGCCCATAATGCGGTAGTAACCGTTTCCTAAAACAGCCATATCGCCGGTTTTAAACCAGCCATCGGCTGTAAATTCTTTTTTTGTGGCTTCGGGTTTGTTCCAATACTCGTTAAACACATTAGCGCCTTTTACTAATATTTCACCGGGCTGATCGGCGGGGGCATCATTATAATTTTCATCTGCCAGCCGTATCTGCACACCGGGCAGCGGCAAACCTACATAACCGGCTTTGCGTTCTCCGTTGTAGGGGTTGCTGATGGCCATTCCTATTTCCGTCATGCCATATCGTTCTAATAAAGTATGACTGCTGATGGTTTTCCATTTTTCCATTACGGTAACGGGTAATGCTGCAGAACCAGAAACCATTAAACGGAATTGCTGCATGGCTATGGTTAATTCTTTTTGCTCAGCCGCTGGTAATGCTTCGTAATAGCTGATGAGTTTAAAGTAAATAGTAGGCACGGCCATAAATAATGTTAATACCCCGCTTTTAAAAAGACTGAACAAAGCAGCCGCATCAAACTCTGGTAAAAAACGGCAGCTGGCACCGCTCCACAAAGCGCAGCTCACCACATTTACAATGCCGTGCACATGGTGCAGCGGAAGAATACAAACTATTTTATCGTTGCTGCTCCATTGCCATGCGGTAACCAGTGTGGTTATTTGTGCCTGCAGGTTTGCATGCGTGGTTACCACACCCTTGGGTAAATTGGTGGTGCCGCTGGTATATAAAATCATAGCACGGCGCTCTGCAGTAATTACGGGCAGTGGTGTTATATCTGCTGCTATGTTTTCATCAAGCACTATGAAACGAATATTTTTTTCAGCAGCCAGTGGGGCTAATAAACTTTTATATTGCGGTGATACAATTAATATAGCGGCACCCGTATCTTCTATTACATACTGCAGTGAGGGAAGCGGATGCGACAAACAAAGTGGTACCGTAACGCCGCCGGCTCTCCATACGGCCCATTGTATTTTTACATAATCAAAACCGGGGTTTACCATAAAAGCCACACGCTGCTCCTGTAAATCGGTTTCTTGGTTTAAAAGCAGGGATGCAAATGATGCGGATGCCTGTAAAAGTTGCTGGTAGGTATAATTGCCGTTATTATCTATAATGGCAGTATTATTCAGGTGTTGGTTGGCTTGCTGTATAAACTGTTGCATAAAACAAATAAGTTTCTAAATATAAACTGAAAGACGTACTTATTGCTTAAAATTTTTACTGCGTTTTATTTTTTGTGGCTGCTGCCGGAAGGCCTTGGGAGAGACACCTGCCAGCTTGCTGAAAAACCTTGAGAAATAGGCCGGATCTTCAAAGTTGAGGCGGTAGGCTATTTCTGCAATGCTGTAATCTGTATGTTTTAAATATTTTTCGGCTTCTAAAAAATGAAACTCATGCACCATTTGCAGGGCCGATTTTCCTACAGTGGCCTGGCAGATGCGGTTTAAATGCACCGGTGTTATATTCAATTCGCGGGCATATTCATGCATCATTTTCATAGGCGTGTATGATTGCTTAATACTGCGTAGAAAAGCATTAAAATAATGATGGTTACGACTTGCCGGGCCAATGGCTTGTCCGCCTTCTTCTATACACAGTCGGTACAGTTTTATAAGCAGCAGGCTCAGGTAGTTTTGAAGTATCAGTCCTTTTTCCGGCTGCTCTTCTTTTATTTCGTTGTAAAGGGCATATACCAGTTCTTTAATACTTGTGTACACCTGGTTTTTCTTTACGTTCTTTATTACCTGCGTATGATTAAAAATGCCAGAAGCTTTGGGCAGGTTGTTAAAAACTGATTCCAGATAAGATGTGGAGATGGTTAGTACCATGCCTGCAATAGCCATATCTACATTCAATCCGTGCAGGGTATTTTCTGGTATGGCCACAATGGCCGGTCCGGTTACTATATGTTGCTCTTTTTCCAGTGTATAGACTACTTTGCCTTTTTCTATTAAAAAAAGCTGAAACAGGTGCGAGTGAAAATGCGGACGTATTACCCAATTGTGCCGTTCGCTGCGGTATTGCATGGTTTCAATATGCAAAAAATCGGGTAATAAAAACTCTTCTTCTCCATACAATCCAAAACGGACAGGTTTGTTTTTTGAAACAGGCATGGTAATATAGTTTTAAAAAGCAGGAGTGATTTTGACGGGTTTTTATATTCGTATTTGTAAATACCTCTTTTATTTTTACAGACCCTCGTGTTTGTAAAAATGTTTGAAAAGTCCAATAAATTACCCTGTTTGTCCAAAGATAAAAAACAACCGCTATGTATTTTCGTTTAATTATAAACCAACTTAAACGGATTGCTGCATGGCGTATAAAACGCAGGTAGGTATTATTGGTGCCGGGCCGGCTGGCTTAACCCTTGCACTACTCTTACACAGGGCAGGTATCAGTTGTAAAATTATTGAACTGCGCAGCCGGCAATATGCTGAAAGCCGGGTGCGTGCCGGTTTGCTGGAACAAAACACCGTTGACCTTTTTAATGAACTGCAGGTGGCTACCCGGCTCAATAAAGAAGGATTACTACATCATGGCGTTTATTTAAGTTTTAATGAAGAGCGCATCCGCGTACCGTTTAATGAACTCACCGGCGGACGCTGTATTACCATTTATGGCCAGCAGGAAGTGGTAAAAGATTTAATAGAAGCCTGTATTCAAAAAGGTATTGAAATAGATTTTGAAGCCGCTGCCACACAACTCAAAGGCATAGATACAAACACACCTTCCATCATTTACCAGCACAACAATCAAACACAAGAGCTGTCATGTAATTTTATAGCTGGTTGCGATGGCTTTCACGGTCTGGCACGCAAAACCTTAGTTGCCGGTTCTTATACTGAATATAAAAAGGAATATCCTTTTAGCTGGCTGGGTATATTAGCACATGCCAAACCCAGCAGCGATGAGTTGATTTATGCGTACCACCAACGCGGCTTTGCCCTGCACAGCCTGCGAAGCGAAAACGTAAGCCGTCTTTACATACAGGTAGAAAATGACGATACCATAGCAAACTGGAGCGATGACCGTATATGGAATGAACTTTCATTGCGACTGCACACCGACGGGTTTAAACTGAACACCGGTGCTATTTTTGAAAAAGCCATTACTCCCATGCGTAGTTTTATGATTGATAACCTGCAGCAGGGCCGTTTATTTTTAGCCGGAGATGCCGCACATATAGTGCCGCCCACCGGTGGCAAAGGCTTAAACCTTGCGGTGGCCGATATCCGTTGGCTGGCAGCAGCGTTAGAGGCATTTTATAAAAACAATACAGAAAATTTATTGCAGGCCTATACCAGTAATGCACTGCGCCGGGTGTGGCGGGCACAAGATTTTAGTAACTTCATGACCTACCTGTTTCATAAACAGGCAGCCCATGGCTCTTTTGAGTACCAGTTACAAAAAGCAAAATTTGATTATATAAAAACATCAAAAGCCTATGCCACCACTATTGCAGAAAATTATGTGGGGTTAAAAGAAATTTAAAGATACCAGCAACAGTAACTCCGGTTTAGCATTGTTGCGTCGCAATCCGTTCATCTGTGGTGCTACTATTAAACAAAACATACTATGCCCTTTGCATTCATAAACCAGCACACCATTCATTATAAATACCTGCAGCAAACAGCATTGCAGCAACAACCTGTTTTTGTATTTATAAATTCTTTGGGCACCGATTTCAGAATTTGGAAAGAAGTAGCCGGGCGGTTACAACCCCACGGTAATATTTTATTGTTTGATAAACGTGGCCACGGATTGAGTGACGTGGTAGAAGATACAAACGGGTTGAATGATTTTACCGACGATATAATTGGTTTATTGCAATACCTGCGCATTGAAAAAATTATACCCGTAGGCTTATCGGTGGGTGGTATGATTGCGCAATTACTGGCAACACGTATTCCGGCGCAGGTAACCAAACTGATTTTGTGCGATACCCGCCATAAAATAGGCCATGCACAGGTATGGAACGACCGTATTAAGGCTATACAAACAAATGGATTGGCTTCTATTGCAGATGGCGTAATGCAACGCTGGTTTCCGGAAAGCTTTCATAAAGAACAGCCGGTTACAGTGGCAGGGTATAAAAATATGCTGCAACGCACCGATGCCATCGGGTATATAAAAACCTGCGAAGCTATCAGAGATGCTGATTTAACAGAACAGGCAAAACAAATTACCGTGCCTGCTTTGTGCGTGGTGGGGTCAGCAGATAAATCCACCCTGCCGGAAGAAGTTAAAAATCTGGCTGATTTAATAGAGCATTCAAAGTTTGAAATAATAGAAGGATCGGGGCATATACCTTGTGTTGACAACCCGGCCGCTTTAAGTAAACTGATTATTGATTTTATAAACTAAGTTTTTATGAGCGACTCATTGTACGATGATGGTATGAAAGTAAGACGTTCTGTATTGGGCGATGCACATGTTGATAAGGCGGAAGCTAATAAAACTGCTTTTGATGCAGACTTTCAGGAGTACATTACCAAAAATGCCTGGGGCGCTGTATGGAACCGGCCGGGCTTAACTAAAAGAGAACGCAGTTTAATTACCATAGCATTAATGGCGGCATTGGGTTATGAAGAAGAATTGGCAATGCATTTACGTGCCACTAAAAATACCGGTGCCACCGAAGAAGATGTGAAAGAGGTATTGCTGCATACTGCTGTGTATGCCGGTGTGCCTGTTGCCAATGGTGCTTTTAAAATTGCCAAAGATGTTTTTAAGAAAGATACGCAGTAGCGCTATTTTATAGCAGTTGCTATTTGTTATGCGGTACAAGGGTGCGACGCAAGGATGCTGCATAGCGTACTGCTGCTGATATCATAAAAAATGAAAATTATGGACGAGATTATTACTCAGGTGCAGCCGCCACATTTATACCCCGCGTATAAATCAACGGTGTTGCGCAGCCCAACAAAGCCGTTGCTGATTGTAAAAGAAAATCTGAAAAATATTTACCTGCCGGTTTACGGAGAATCTGTTATTGGTAAATATGATAATGATCTTACCAAGAATGCCCGTAAAGATCATGATCCCATTGGAGAACGGATAAAAGTATCGGGCAAAGTAATGGATGAATATGGCAAGCCTTTGCGCAATGTGCTGGTTGAAATATGGCAGGCAAATGCGGCGGGGAGGTATATACATAAAGAAGAAATTCATGATGCGCCACTGGACCCTAATTTTTTGGGCGCCGGAAGAATGCTGACGGATAATGAAGGCCGCTATACTTTTTATTCTATTAAGCCGGGGGCTTATCCCTGGGGCAATCATTACAATGCGTGGCGCCCCAATCATATTCATTTTTCTGTAATGGGGCATCAGTTAGGGCATCGTCTGGTTACGCAAATGTATTTTCCGGGAGATCCGTTGTTTGATTTTGATCCTATTTATCAATCGGTGCCGGTGCATGCGAGGCATTTAATGGTGGCCAAATTCAGAATGGATTGGACCGAACCTGAATTTGCACTGGCGTATGAATTTAATATTGTATTAAAAGGCAAATGCCAGACAGTGTTTGAATAAATAACGCCGCTAACAAAAACAGCATAGAAAAATGCAAGACAAAAAACTACCACAAACACCTTCTCAAACCATTGGGCCTTACTTTGCTTACGGACTTACTGCTGTGCAGTATGGTTATGGTTTTAGCAGTGTTATTGATAATAATATAGTAACTGAAGCTGCCGGGGAAGCTGTTATTTACATTACCGGAAATGTGTATGATGGCAATGGCAATACTATACACGATGCGATGATTGAGTTATGGCAGGCAGGTACCAGTGGCAGCTACGTAAAAAATTACCAGCCGCAACTGCCTTTTAAAGGCCTGGGTCGTTATGGTACCGGTACCGATGCACAACACCAATTTGTTTTTAAAACAGTAAAGCCGGGTGCGATGGAGGGGCAGGCGCCGCATATAAATGTAATGTTATTTATGCGTGGCTCTTTGCATGTGTTGTACACCCGCATTTATTTTGAAGGAGATGCTGCTAATGAAAATGATCCGCTGCTATTATCGGTGGAGCCGGAAAGAAGGGCTACTTTAGTGGCTTTAAAAACCAATAACACCACCCGGCAGGAATATTGTTTTAATATTCATATGCAGGGAGAAAAAGAAACGGTGTTTTTTGATTTATAATTGCTGTATGAATTACCAGTCTACCATATTTTCTGCTTACTTATCAGACCCTGAAATAGCCACGCTTATTTCAGACGAGGCACTTATTAAAAAAATGCTGCAGTTTGAGGCTGCATTAGCAACCGCACAGGCAAAATTGGGAATGATACCGCAGACAGCGGCAGATGAAATTAAAACGGTATTAAATGCCATTACCATTCTGCCAGCTGATTTATCAGCGGGTACTCTTCAAAATGGTATTCCTGTTGTTACGTTGGTGGCATTGGTAAAACAACAACTGTCAAAAGAAGCGCAGCCGTATTTTCATTTTGGTACCACCTCGCAGGATGTGATGGACACTGCAATGGTGTTATTGGTAAAGGATGCACTTGCCGTAATAAATAACAGAACAACCGGTTTGATACAAGCACTGCAGCATTTAAGCCAGCAATACGGGGCAACCCCTTGTATGGCCCGCACCCGTGCACAACTGGCTATGCCGGTAACATTTGCACATAAAATAAATGCCTGGTTGCAACCACTGCAAAATCAGGCAGCCGGTATTCAGCAACTGAAAAAAAATATGGCATTGCAACTGGGCGGTGCAGCAGGCGATGCGGCAGCCTTTGGTAATAATGCCACAGCATTAGTAAATGAAGTGGCTACCATTTTAAACATTACAGCAGCGCCGGCATGGCATGCACAACGCAGCAGCGTTGCGTCACTGGGTAACTGGTTGGCCTTGCATACTGCAATTTTAGCAAAGATGGGTGCCGATATTTTGGTGATGGCCCAATCAGAAATAAATGAAGTGGAAGAAAATGCAGGAGGCGGTGGCAAAAGCAGCGCCATGCCACATAAAAATAACCCGGTATTAAGTGAAGCCATGGTGGCACTGGGTAAAATAAATGCAGGATTGCAATCGCAATTGTTACTGGCAGTAATACACCAGAACGAACGCGATGCCGCGGCATGGATACTGGAATGGAATGCATTGCCACAGCTATTAATAAATACAGCTATAGCATTGCAACACGCAACTACCATTGCCACAGCCATTAAAGTAAATACAGCCCAGATGTTGGCTAATGTAGAAACGTTTAATAAAGCAAATAAATAACTCAATATCCCAATCACTAATAAATAAATAATGAACGCATATATCATTGACGGCATCCGCACACCCATTGGCAATTTTGGTGGAACGCTTTCTACCGTAAGGGCCGATGATTTGGCAGCGATGGTGATAAAAGAATTAATGAATAGAAATAGTGATGTGCCTGCTAGTGCTATTGCAGATGTTATTATGGGTTGCGTAAACCAGGCCGGCGATGATAACCGCAATGTGGCAAGAATGGCTTTGCTGCTGGCAGGCTTGCCTTACACCGTTCCGGGTGAAACAGTCAACCGCTTGTGTGCTTCTGGTATGAGTGCGGTGGTGCATGCTGCAAGAGCCATTGCAAGCAATGATGGTGATTTGTTTATTGCCGGTGGGGTGGAGCATATGACCCGCGGGCCCTATGTAATTTCTAAAAGCAGCAAACCATTTGGAAATGATGCGCAATTTTTTGACAGCAGCTTTGGCTGGCGTTTTATTAACCCGCAAATGGAAAAAATGTATGGAGTGGATGCCATGGGCGTTACTGCAGAAAATTTGGCTGAACTATATGCTATCAGCCGCGCCGATCAGGATGCTTTTGCTTATAACTCTCAGCAAAAAGCCAGCAAAGCAAAAGAACGATTGGCAAAAGAAATAATGCCTGTGCTTATTGCCACTAAAAAAGGGGACCCTCTTTTGTTTGATACGGATGAATTTATTAAACCCGCCACAACTATTGAAGGCTTATCAAAACTAAAGGCGGCATTTAAAAAAGAAAACGGAACGGTTACTGCCGGCAATGCCTCTGGCTTAAATGATGGTGCCGCTGCATTGCTGCTGGCTTCTGATGCGGCTGTAACAAAATATAAGCTGCAACCTAAAGCAAAAATCATCAGCAGCGCAGTGGTGGGGGTGGAGCCACGCATAATGGGTATTGGTCCGGTAGAGGCCACAAAAAAAGCATTGGCAAAAGCGGGTCTTAGTTTAAATGATATAGACATTATAGAACTGAATGAGGCATTTGCTGCGCAGAGCATTGCCTGCATTCGTGAGCTGGGGTTGAAGGATGATGATGCAAGAATAAATGTAAACGGCGGTGCCATTGCATTGGGTCATCCACTGGGTATGAGTGGGGCACGCATAGTATACAGCGCCGCTTTAGAACTGCAGCAGCAACATAAAAAGTATGCGCTGGCAACTATGTGTATTGGTGTGGGCCAGGGTTATGCTGTTATAATAGAACGGGTGTAGTTTTTGGTAACCGGCCTTTGTTTTTTATGGCAGCATCGTTGCTCGTTGAAAACCCCGACAGGATTTTGAGCTTGGGTTACGGGGCACCCTTCAGCATTTTCTATTGCTGAGCAAAGAACTAAAAGTACAAGTGAGTGACACAACAAAAGCTGCGTAGTAGTACAAAAGCTAGTAAATAATTATTCATAATAAAACAATTCTCCTTTAGGGGGGCAGGGGTATGAAACAAGTTTCTCAGATAACAGCAGCACAGGCAGCTGCATTGGTAAAAGATGGGGATGTGATTTTTGGTGGCGGCTTTGGTATGACGGGTAACCCCGTGCATCTTTTGCATGCATTGGCCGCAACCACCACCAAAGAGTTAACTTTTATTGGCAACAATGTGGGTGAACCCAATTTGGGAGGTGGTAAACTGTTATTAAACGGTCAGATAAAAAAAATGATTGGCTCTTTTTTTACCAGCAACCCCGATGCCGTAAAAGCAGCACAGAGTGGTGCGGTGCAATATGAGCTGTTGCCGCAAGGTACATTGGCAGAAGCCATACGTGCAGGTGGTGCCGGTATTGGTGGTTTTTATACACCCACCAGTGCGGGTACGGTAATTGCAAACGGTAAAGAAGTAAAAACAATTGATGGAAAAGAATATGTTTTTGAAAAAGCATTGCGGGCCAACGTGGCATTGATACGTGCATGGAAAGCAGATACTGCCGGCAACCTGCAATACCGCATGACAGAACAAAATTTTAATAAAGCCATGGCTACCGCAGCCGACCTGGTTATAGCAGAAGTGGAACATATTGTACCGGTAGGTGCCATAGAGCCAGAAAATATTCATACCCCATGTTGCTATGTAGATTATATAGTGCAGGCCAGTTTATCTGCAAGCAATTTGGGCAGCTCTGCTTCTGTAAAAAGCAGTGCCAAAAAAGTGGATGAAGCAAGAATGAATATGGCACGCCGTGCATTTGCTGAATTACAAAAAGGCGATGTGGTGAATTTGGGTATTGGCATTCCTACACTGGTGGCAGATTTAATAAAGCCGGAGCATGAAATTATTTTGCATACTGAAAACGGTATGCTGGGTGTGGGGCCAGAGCCCGATGGTGATGCCGGTGCGTTGGATTACCCGGTAAATGCAGGTAAAGTTCCTGTTACTGCTTTAAAAGGCAGCAGTTATTTTGATAGCGCAGACAGCTTTGCTATGATACGCGGCCGGCATATTGATGTGGCCATTATGGGCGGACTGGAAGTGGATGAAAACGCCAACCTGGCTAACTGGGCGGTACCCGGCAAACCTTTGTTGGGTGTGGGGGGTGCTATGGATTTGGCCAGCGGTGCCAAAAAATTAATTATTACCATGACGCATACCAACAGCGACGGCAGCGCCAAAATTGTTCCGGCCTGCACCTTGCCGTTAACAGCTATGAATGCAGTAGATGTGGTGATAACAGATCTGGCGGTATTTACCTATCCTAATGGTAAACTTACCTTAATTGAGCTGATGCCCGGCGTTACCATAGAAGAAGTGCGCAGTAAAACCAGTGCCGCTTTTATTGAAGCATTATAATTTTGGGCAAACAAAAAGCGGTAAGAAAAAATCAGGTTTTTTTTCTTACCGCCTTGCAGCAAAATCTGCTTCTTACTTTATACCGCCATTTGCATCTAAGAAAGCAAATTCTTTAGCAAGCAAAGCCGGTTTGTTTTGTGTTTGTGTGTTTATTTCTAAGATATCTCCCGGTTGTTTTTTGTAAGCATTCCACTGTGGCAGGTTACTGCCATTGGGGTTTCCTGTTTTAATAAAGTTAATCCAGTAACTGCTCATTACTGTTTCTACTGTTTTATCTGACTGCTGCCAGGGCCGTTGCCATTTGTGCAAAGTGCGCAGGGCATAAGGTACTTCTGAAGTATGAAAAGCACCGTAATTAGGAAAGCCCGGCTTATCTGTTGGTACATGAGAGAACTGGTAAATATAACTGCTGGCAGTATTATAACCTGCCATTAAATGGGCCGGGTATGCAGCAAAAGCCATCAACGTAAATTTTTGCTGGCTTTGTTGCGCTTCTTTATCTGTGGCGCCGGGAAAAATTTGCAGGTATTCTTTAGCTGCTGTTCCGTATTTATCGGCCGATTGTTTGGCATGTTGTGCTGCTGTAATAGTAGATGGGCCAAACAAACCGCCATCGCCGGTTACCCAACCAATTAATAAAGGCACCTGGTTTTGTTTGCCTTCTTTAAAGTGGGCAACAATATCTTGTGGCAATACATATCCATCGCTCACCAAACCCATGCGCATCATGCCCATGGCCTGCGAAGTTTTTAAGATGTCTTCCGCTGGTAGTTGGCGCAGTTCTGCCAGTGATGTGGTAGTTGCTTTTTTCTGAAATTCCAACCCGATGGTTTCTGCACTGGCAAGACTGGCAGGTAAGCGGTTGCCTAATAAACCACCACTTTGCACAATAGCTGCATGAAACAAACCTTTAGCCAGGGGCGATGCTATTAAAGCATTTACACTCATTGAGCCGGCCGATTGCCCGGCAATAGTAACCTGCGATGGGTTGCCGCCGAAGGCTGCAATATTTTGTTGTATCCATTTTAAAGCAGCTATCTGGTCTTGTATACCGTAATTACCAGAAGCATTGTTTTGTTCTTTACTCAATTCAGGATGTGCCATAAAACCAAAAGGCCCTACACGGTAATTAATGCTAACAAACACAACGCCTTGTTTGGCCATTTCTTCACCATCATAAACAGCACAGGCGGCAGAACCCGATACAAAGCCACCGCCATAGATCCATACAAAAACAGGTTTCTGTTCGCGGCTGCCGGTGCCGTTGGTCCATACGTTTAAATAAAGACAGTCTTCACTTAATGGCTCTGGCGGAGCGATGAACTCTTCTGTCCAGCAACTGAAGGGTACTGGTTTGGGTTGAAAAGGGCTGGCAGCAAAACGGGTACACTCCTTTGTGCCGGTCCAGTTAGCAACAGGTTGTGGTGCTTTCCAGCGCAGGTTGCCAACAGGTGGCGCTGCAAAGGGAATGCCTTTAAATATTTGAACAGCGCCGCTGGCAGCACCACGTATCATACCATTGGCTGTTTGAACAATGGGAGCTTGTGATTTGCCGGCATAGCAGCAGAGTATGAGTAACAGGGAAAGCAAACCGTTGTACTTTTTCATGTATGCAATAATTAATGGTTATTTTTTTTTGCCAGCGTTGATTTTTCATAGCAGCATCGTTGTGTCACTCACTTGTACCACACAATAAAAAATCAACAATGCTATGGCAATGGCTGGCAGCCGTAGGGCAGCAGATGCCATATACCTAAATTAGTGCATGCTGCGGCTACTCTTTTATTTGAGTACAATTTTTTTTGCAGCTAGTAAATTATTTGACTTATTCGAGGTGGACTTTGTAGGTTTTTGCGCAACTTAGTAGAGAGGCCGGAATAAAATTGCTGATAGTGGCGGTGCCGCTGAAGTGATTGCGACGCAACGATGCAGCCATATATTCTGCTGCCGGTATAAAAAAACAATTTAACCATTACTGTATAAACACTAAAAAAATGAAACGTTTAACGATTTGCTGCTTTGTTCTTTTACTGGCAGGTGCTGCTGCCGCCCAATTAGTAACCGGAGAAAATGTGGCGGTTACCAATACCAACAGTGGTAAAGTAAGAGGATATATTAACAACAAAATTTTTACTTACAAAGGGATACCGTATGCAGAAGCAAAACGGTTTGAAGCGCCGAGGGCGGTGAAGCCTTGGCCGGGTGTGCGCAGTTCTTTAACCTATGGCCCGGTGGCACCCCTGATTGATGCTACGAGTATGGTGCAGGATGAAAGTGAATTTGTATTTCATCACGATTGGGGCTACACCAATGAAAACTGTTTGATGATTAATGTATGGACACCCGGAATAAATGATGGTAAGAAAAGACCGGTGTTGTTTTGGATACATGGTGGTGGCTTTACTGCAGGATCATCGCAGGAGTTGCCATCTTATGACGGAGAGAATTTGGCAAAGAAAGGAGATGTAGTGGTGGTATCTATTAACCACCGTTTAAATATTCTGGGCTTTTTAGATCTTTCTTCATACGGCGAAAAATACAAGCACTCTGCCAACAACAGCATACTGGATATTAAAGCTGCATTGGAATGGGTGCAGCAGAATATTGCCAACTTTGGCGGTGATGCAGGTAATGTCACCATCTTTGGCCAATCGGGCGGTGGTGCAAAAGTGAATACATTAATGGCCATGCCGGCTGCAAAAGGATTGTTTCATAAAGCAATTAACCAGAGTGGTTCTTTCAGAATGAATATGCTGGAAAAAACAACCACACAGGAAATAGCAGCTGAAGTACTGAAAGTATTGAACCTGCAGCCAGAGCAGGCAGATTCGCTGCAAAAGATTCCGTTTACAGTTTTGAGTGATGCCGGTAAGAAAGCTTTGCGTGCCGTGGCCGACCGGTTGGCAAAAGCAGGCACACCGGTGCCGGGTTTTGGTTTAAGCTGGGGGCCCAGCCGTGATGGTGAAGATTTGCCTTACCAGTTATTTTCTAAAGAAGCGTTTGAGTTATCAAAAGATGTTCCGTTGCTGATTGGTACGGTTAAGAATGAGTTTATGGCTTCATTGGGCAGTGGTTTAACAAATGCCCCAATAGAAAAAGTTACCGAGTATATTAAAAAACAACGGGGCGATAAAGCCGATGCATTTATTGCTGCGGTTAAAAAAGCTTACCCGGATGATACCCGCCCTTCTGACCTGCTTGATGTGGATGCCATATTCAGACCCGGGGCTGTAATACAGGCAAAAGAAAAATCGGCGCTGAATGCAGCACCGGTGTATATGTATTTGTTTACCTGGCAATCTCCGGTAATGGATGGCAAATACAAAGCCATGCATTGCATGGAACTGCCTTTTGTGTTTAATAATATTGAACGTTGCAAAGAAATGACGGGTGGCACTAAAGAAGCCATAGCTCTGGCTGATAAAATGAGTGCAGCTTGGATCAACTTTGCAAGAAGCGGTAATCCTTCTCATAAGGGGCTGCCTGCTTGGCCGGCATTTAATGCTACCAATACTGCCACCATGCATTTTAATAACCAGTGTGCCGTAAAGCCACAACTGGATAAAGAATTATTTGATTTGGTGGTACCCCGTTAAGCAATAATTTAGTTGCCACATGAGAAAATTATCAGTTTATATAGTGCTGCTTTTATTGCAGAGTACTATTGTAAAAGCACAAACCACCGGCGGAGGATCGGTGGTTTGTAGTTATATAGATGCTGTTAGTTTAAAAAATAACGGCGGAGAAAATACGGTAAGAAAAATATCGGTATACCTGCCGCCGGGCTACAATGAAACTTTAACCCGTTACCCGGTTATTTATTACCTGCATGGGTTTATGGGCACGGATACTATTACGGCCGGTATGAAAGCAATATTGGATGAAGCGGTAGAAAGGCAAAAAATACGTCCGTATATTTTGGTAATAGCCAATCAGTACACATTGTTTGAAGGAAGCTTTTATACCAATTCTTCATTAACCGGCAACTGGGCCGATTTTTCGGCAAAAGAGCTGGTGCACTATGTGGATGCTAATTACAGAACCATTGCAAAAAAAGAAAGCAGGGGCATTGGCGGGCACTCAATGGGCGGTTATGGTGCATTAAAGCTGGCCATGCAATACCCGGATGTTTTTTCTTGTGTGTATGCTTTAAGTCCGGGCCTGCTGGCATTTGTAAAAGAGTTTGGCCCCGGTAGCGATTCATTTAAACAACTACAGCAGGTAAACAGCCAGGAAGCATTAAAGAAAACCTATTACCCACGGGTGCTGGTGGCGGTAGGAAGAGCATGGTCGCCCAACGCGGCTAAGCCACCCTTTTATTGCGATATGCCGTTTACCTATGTAAAAGATAGCCTGGTGGTAAATGAACCCGTGCTGGAACAATGGAATAAGAATATGCCTGTTTATATGGTGGATAGCTATGTTGCCAACCTCAGAAAGCTAAAAGCTATTAAATTTGATTGGGGCCGTAATGATGCACCCCGTTTTCCTGTACAATGCGCTATGCTGAGCCAGAAATTAGAAAACCTGGGCATACAACATTATGCAGAAGAATATATAGGCGATCATAATAACAAAATATGGACAAGAGATGGACGTGTATTGAACAGCCTGCTCCCTTTTTTTAACGATTATCTGCAATTTAAATAAGCACTATGCTTGCTATACTGGGCTTTGCCACCATTATTGTTTTTTTATTATTGATTATTACACGTCGTGTATCGGTACTAACAGCACTTATAATAGTGCCGGTTGTAATTGGTTTGTTTGCCGGTGTGCCGGTAAAAGGGTTGAGTGATATGGCGCTGGCCGGTATTAAACAGGTGGCACCCACAGGTATATTGCTGATGTTTGCTGTATTGTATTTTTCAGTAATGCTGGATGCCGGTTTGTTTGACCCTGTAATAAGCCGGATACTAAAACTGGTGAAAGGTGACCCCTTGAAAGTGATTGTTGGCACCGCTGTATTAACCATGATAGTGCATCTGGATGGAGATGGTACTGCCACGTTTATGATTGTAGTTTCTGCTTTTTTGCCGGTGTATAAAAAACTACAGATAAACCGGTTGATTCTACCAGCCATTGTTGCTTTAAGTGTAGGGCCCATGCACCTGGTGCCATGGTCGGGTACATCGGCAAGGGCAATGTCTACACTTAAAACAGATGCCGTGCATATTTTTAACCCAAACATACCAGCCATTATTGCGGGCATTGCATGGGTATTGCTGGTGGCTTTTATTTTTGGAAAAAGGGAACGGAAACGATTGGGTATTGTTGCACTGGATTATAAACACCACGAGAGTTTAACAGATGCACAAAAAGCCTTAAGAAGACCGCGTTTGTTATGGTTAAATGCACTGTTAACAATAACACTGATTACAGTTTTAATGATAGGGTGGATTGCCACACCGGTTTTATTTGTGGTAGCTGCTGCCATTGCCCTGCTAATAAATTACCCGGTATTGCAGCAACAACAGCAGGTATTGAAAGCGCATGGCAATAATATTTTTATGGTTAGCAGTATGATATTTG
Organism: Flavihumibacter sp.; assembly: GCA_033761915.1. Lineage (GTDB taxonomy): Bacteria > Bacteroidota > Bacteroidia > Chitinophagales > Chitinophagaceae > JACMLD01. The sequence goes on along the minus strand of JANRMC010000298.1, from coordinate 247 downwards.
CTGCCGGTATTTTTTCGGGCATACTCACCGGCGCTGGTATGATTAGTGCTATGGCTAACAGCCTGGTTAGTTTACTGCCCTCAGAGCATGCTTCATTATTACCAACTGCTACTGCAGTAACCAGTATGCCGGCCAGTTTATTGTTTACACCCGATGCTTACTATTTTGGCGTGGTGCCCGTGCTGAGTGAAACCGCTACGCAATTTGGGATAGACCCGCTGGAAATAGGAAGGGCTTCCTTATTAGG
>JANRMC010000297.1:0-5212 GCA_033761915.1 Flavihumibacter sp. | reverse complement strand
ATTACATGCACCTTACAATACAACCATAGAAGCTACGCTTGAAAATGGTACAATAAAATCTTTAATAGTAATACCAGCCGCAAGAACAAAGGATGTGGAAATACTTTTACACTAATGCTGATAGTTGCAATGCCGTTGAAGAGTGCGACGCAACGATGTTACATTGAAATACTGCTGCTGGCTACAAAAAATTACTGCTTTACTACTCTTACATTGGTTTTATTAGTACCATCTGTAAACTGTATGGTATAAACACCTCTTGCCATTAAAGCCATTTTTGTAAACTGCAGGGTGTACAACTGATCTTGCTGAACGGCGGTATTAATAGTTTCAATGACTTTGCCATTCATATCTGTTAAACGCAAGGTGGCATTGCCAGTTGCAGGTGCGTGTAGTAATATGTTGAGGGTTTCTGTAAAAGGAACGGGGTAAGCTTTTATATATTGGTTGTTTAACACCTGCAGGTAATTGCGGCGTATTCTTTCTGCCTGTAACAGCTGGTATGCAATGCGCATATTGGGTATGCCATATCCAAAACGATCATCGGGTATAGTATACTTGTGACTGCTTTTTTGTACCGCATCAATAATCTCCATATTATTAAATTCAGGAAAGGCCTGCCACAAACAGGCAATTAATCCGCACATATTAGGGTTTGAAAAAGAAGTGCCGTTTAAACCAACGGGGTAACCAGCATTCCATGCTACAATGGTACCGCGGCCCACAGAAACCACATTGGGCTTTGTTTTACCGGCACCGTTGGGCCCCCAGCTGCTGAAAGAGGCAATAGTGCCATCGTAATTAATAGCACCAACGGCTAATACACTATCTGCATCGGCCGGGCAGCCTACAAATTTTAAATCGTTGGTATTGCCGCCACTATTGCCAGCGCTGTTACAAACCAATATGCCTTTTTTGGCAGCTATATCGGCTCCGCGTGAAATGATGGATGTATTACCGTTGCGCTGGGCATAAGTGTGGTTGAAGGAAGGATCATCAAAATCGCTGTAGCCGAGGGAAGAAGAAATCATATCTGCGCCGGCGCTGTCGGCAAATTCTGCGGCCACCACCCAATATTGTTCTTCTACCGGGTATTCTGTAGCGGCATCTTCTGTACGCAGCAGCCAGTAATTGGCTTTTGGTGATGCGCCTACTAAAGAGCCGGGTGTGTTGGATGCCATTACAGAAAAACACCACATGCCATGTGGATGATCAAAATTTACATCGGCTTCATTGGCTACATAATCCCATTCGCCTAAAATTTGTCCCTTAAGGCGAACGCTGTCTAATGCCGGATTTGTTTTATAATCTCTGAAGCCGGCATCTAATACGGCAATGGTAATACCTTGCCCCTGGTACCCAAGATTGTGCAGAAACTCGCCTTCGTGTATATGTATTTGTGCATACATGCTGCCGTAATCAATTGCATCATCTCCGTGTGTACCTGTGGCTCCATTAGTTTGTAAAACAGGTGTGGGGTTATATCCATTGAATTTATTAAGCAATACAGGTGGTGCAACGGGGTTTATTTGTGTGGCAACAGCCTGTGTGCTTTTAACAAAAGAAAATGAATTAATAGTGGTGAGTGCTGCGGCATCAGCAGTACGGATGCATACCTGATTTAGCCATTTGCTGCTGTTTAATACGGTAACATTGGGTACTTTGCTGATGCTGTCTATATATGTTTTTGAAACAGGCAGATCTGCAGAGTCTATTGCAATACTGTATTTAATGCGGCGGTTAATGGCTTTTGCCGACAAAAAGCTGGCAGGTGTATTAATGTTATGGGGGGTGCCTTTTTTATCAGTAAGCTGAATAATGTAACGGCTGTATTGCGCCGTACCTGTTTTTGCAAACAGTAATACCAACAGAAAGACGCAGCATTTTTTCATAAGCACATTTTATAACATAACCACCCCTATTTATAGTTTAGTTATGCGATAGCATTCTTAACTTAATGGCAAAGCCTTCTTTATAACCAATAGGAAAAGTACTGTTACGGGGTTGAAATACCCAATGGGCAAACTCTTTATAAATTAACCCTACAGATTTTGCATACACTTCTTTAGAAAAATTTCTTTCACTGTAAGCATCGGGGTTATTGGGGGTACCCAGTGTTTCATCTCTCTGGTTAACAGTAATGGTATTTGGTACAGTGGTACTAAATACCACAAACGGACTTGTATGATTTTCGTACAGATAGGTCCAATCGTCTAAATAGCGCACATCAGAATTGGTAGAATAGGTATCAATATGAGTATTTCCTTTCCAGTTAAAACCATCCCGAACGGGTAGTTTCAGTTTTTGAAAACGAAGGTTGTTTTCAATTACCTCAACGGTCTCACGGGTGGGAGTTATCATATACGTTAAGTTCGGAATCCATGTGGTAGTGCCTGCAGAATCTCTCAGGTATCGTACCACTCTCCAGCTAGCCCTGCCCAAATTATCGGTAATAGCCGCTTCAATTACATCTTTAGCCTGATAAGACCGCACTATGGTAGTGGTATCTGTAAGTGGCACACGAACGGTAGAGTCTAATTGATAAATAATGTATTTACCTGCTGCCAGTTGCATGTATTCAGCAAGTTCTTCGCTTACAAATACATCATCTTTGGTAGAGCAACGGGTAACTAACATACCAATTGCCATTAGTGCCATAAAGGGTAATAATCTTTTTTTCATATAAACCAGTTAGTTAACCGGATAAGTTTTAAGACAAATTGCATCAACATTTTGTTGCACAACTAAAAAGCCGGGAATCTTATTTCCCGGCTTTAAAAACGTGTAGTTTTTTTATTTATTGCCTGATAATCAGTTTATAACTGGTCGCTGAATAATACCTCCGCCTATAACATCTTCACCCTCATAGAATACGGCGCTTTGTCCCGGGGCTACGCCTTTTGCATCCTCATAAAAGCGAACCCTTACCCCGTTTTCATGGTTGTAAAGATTGCTGAGGGTACCCCTGTCTTTATACCGTATTTTAGTGATGGATTCCATGCCATCAGAAATACTATCGTATTTAATCCAGTTTATTTTAGTAACCACCATTTCCTGTTGGTTCAGGTCTTCTTCATCGCCCAGCACAACCGTATTGGTTTCTGGTATAATGCGGGTTACATAAACGGGCTTGCCAAAAGTTATATCCAATCCTTTGCGTTGCCCAATAGTATAAAATGGGTAGCCCTTATGTTTGCCCAGTATATTGCCATTGCGGTCTATAAAATTGCCGCCGGTTACTGAAGCTTCCAAACCCGGTACTTTAGTTTTCAAAAAGCCACGGTAGTCATTATCAGGTACAAAACAAATTTCGTAGCTCTCACTTTTCTTCGCCAGTTCGGGATAGCCATAATCCAGCGCCATTTGGCGGATGGCTGTTTTTCTGTATGGGCCCAATGGTAATAAGGTGCGGCTCAGCAAATCCTGCTGCAGACCCCAAAGCACATAACTCTGATCTTTTAAATCATCCACGGCCTTACTTACAAAATACCTGCCGTTGCTATGCTGGTTTATTTTGGCGTAATGCCCGGTAGCAATAAAATCGCAGCCCAAAGCATCGGCCCGTTTTAGCAAAGCCCTCCATTTAATGTGGGTATTACACATCACACAAGGGTTGGGCGTACGGCCCGCCAGGTATTCCTCTACAAAGTTTTCAATTACAAAATCGCCAAACTCCTCCCTTATATCTAAAATAAAATGCGGAAACCCATGCTGCACCGCCGCCATGCGGGCATCGTTAAAACTATCCAGGTTGCAGCAACCCGTTTCTTTTTTACTGGCCCCGCTGGTGGCATAGTCCCATGTTTTCATGGTTATACCCACCACTTCATACCCCTGGTCGTGCAGCATCAGGGCCGTAACAGTACTGTCAATACCGCCGCTCATTGCCACCAAAACTTTTCCTTTACGGCTCATAAAATAAAAATTAGAACCGCAAATATACAATCAAAGTTTGGGCAGGTAAAATGTTGTAGAAGATGGGGTTTGCCGGCTTTAGTACTGCTATTGAGCCCCGGTTGTGTCACTCACTTGTGCGGCATAGCAAAACTGTACCCCTTTTGCAAACTGTAAAAGGCTTTTTGTAGCTAAAAAGGGGGCTATTTGCCACTTAATTGTTATAGCGGCATGGCTATATAGCATTATTTATAAATGCTTTGCCTTATATATTACCACTTTGTGGTATTGGCGGCATATTAAAATACCCCAATTTTGCAGTATGATAATTACTGTTTGTATTGTAGATGATAATAAAGATATACGTTCTGCATTGGAGCAGATTGTAACCATGTCTGACGCTCATAAACTGCTGGGCAGTTTTAGCAGTGCAGAAGATGCTATTGATGGTATACCTGCCTTACAACCCAATGTTGTTTTAATGGATATTAATATGGGTGGCATGAATGGCATTGAGTGTGTGCGAAGATTAAAACCCCTTTACCCAGATATTTTATATATGATGTGTACGGTGTATGAGGAAGATGAAAAAATATTTGAGGCATTGGCAGCAGGTGCCAGTGGTTATATTTTAAAGAAAACACCACCGGCCCGTTTGTTAGATGCAATTAAAGAACTGAGTGAAGGTGGCGCTCCGATGAGCAGCCAGATAGCCCGCAAAGTAGTGGCTGCATTTCAACAAAAGCAACCGGTTGCAGAGGGCCTTGGCGCAGCACACGAAGACGACTCTTTAGATGTATTAAGTAACCGCGAAAAAGAAATTTTAGAATACTTATCTAAAGGATTACTGTATAAAGAAATAGCAGCCAGTTTATTCATCAGCCCAGAAACAGTTCGAAAGCATGTATATCATATTTACGAAAAGCTGCATGTTAACAACCGCGTTGAGGCTGTAAACAAATATTTTGGCCGGTAATACTGGTGGATTTTGGGTAGCAGACAATAGCGGCAGGGTATAAAATACTACTAATGTGGTATAGTTCTTTAAAACCAGCCTACCTACTTTTACATATCGAATGGGATGCAACATAACCTGAATACACATTGATCATTAAACCATACCTATTTGCAACCTCAAAGTTGTAAATGATCTATCTGCCAAATGCATCCGTTGAATTTTAGCCAGAAAAAAAGTATTCAAAGGCAAGCAAATCAACAAAAAAGCGCTTCTGTGTTTATGAAGCGCTTTTTTGTTGCTGCCAGTGGCAATGCTGTTAACTGGTGCGACGCAACAACTGCTGCAAAGAGCGTTACTGCT
>JANRMC010000296.1:0-2508 GCA_033761915.1 Flavihumibacter sp. | reverse complement strand
GCAGATTTTATTTCAACTGCATCTGCTTTAATGTCCGGACAGCGGATAGTATCAGCTGCCAGCGAGGTGTGATTGATATGATAAATAATGCCGTTGTTTCTTTTGATCAATATATTGCCGCTGCGTGTAGTTGTAATGTCGCTGAACTGATCTTCTTTTCCCAGCCATTTAAGCGAAGGAAGTTTGTCTTCTACCGGGGCAAATTTTTTTTCGCCCGGCAACAAAACATGATTTTTCCAGCCGGTAACCCAAAAACGACCGCTTCCATCCTTTGTAATTTTTGTATCAATAGTTGAACCAAAGTGATAATAATTTTTGATAGAAGATGTTGGTATAACCTTCAGTTGAATAAAATTGGTATCATAAACATGCACACCGGCAGAACTCAAGAATCCACAATAGAACAATTGACTTGCGGTATCAAAATACACCCCCCTTATTTTGGGTTTGGAAAAATCATACGATGTTAAATTAGGTACTTTTATTGTTTGCAACCGGCGATTGTCCGGAACGGCCACGTATAAAAATCCCCGTTGCAACAACCATATATTTCCTTTCCGGTCTTTGCCAATGTATCTTGTTTCCTCCTCTGTGTAATCATTTTGTGTAACATTAAAATAAACTGCTTCATTGGTACGGGTATCATAGATGGCCGTTTTGCCATTGTAGATCCCTAATAAATATTTTCCTTCCGTCAGCCGGATAAACCTTGGAATGTAATAACCATAATACAAATCCTTTGCTTTATACAAGGCATCCCTTCCAAAAATAATGCTGGCTTTTCCTGTTTGTGTGTTATACTTTGCAAACCCGCCGGCCCATGAATTAAACCAGATGATGCTGTCGTTTGCCACATCCATCCGGCAAACGTCAATGTAACGTTTGTCTTCAAAATTAGGATTATGCTTGTGGGCTATATCTGATATGATCTCAAAACGCTGAGAAAACCTCTTCTCCTTTTTATCAAATAAATAAATGCCATGACCGGTGCCTGTCCAAAGTTTATTGCTATCCTTGTAATGCCCGGCAAGACTTATCACTGTGTTGAGGCGTCCATCCTCCCAATTATCCGGCTTTGACGAATCAGTATTATAGTGGGTGGTTTGTTTGTTGGATGGATCATAGATAAACAGACCGTGAAAAACGGAACCTGCAAACAGCTTACCATCATTATCAATAAATAAGGCCGGGAAATAAATTGTGGCACCTTGCTTATTGCCCGTAAAACCTGTAATGATAGAAAAAAATTGTTTTGCTTTTCTGTCAAAATAATAAAGCCCTAATTGGCCAGCCAAATAAAGATTATGCTGGCTATCTTCAGCCATTGCAGAAATTTTGTTCAGACCTAAACTATTTGATTGTTGCAAAGAAGAATGATAAACTATATCCGACCCGTCGAAAGATGTAAGACCATGTGCGGTTGAAAACCACATTAAGCCATCATCCGAAAAAAAGAAATACTCAGAAGTGATGGGTGGCATAAAGGGGTGGGTGACCCGTTTGAAAACGGGTATATCGTGATTTTGTGCAAAGACACCGGTGATGCTTTTTATAAAAAGCAAAATGACTAAAAGTGATTTATTGAAACCCGGCATTTACTAAAATTACAAACTCTGCAGCCTTGTAGTTTTGATGTTTATTATTTATTTCCTCCCTGTTGGCTGGGTGAACATTTCAATTGATGGTTAATAATAAGTAAGCCGGGTTGCCAAAAACTACCAATTGAAAACGGCAAACTGTTAATTAATAGTCGTACCTTCTAAATCAATAAGCTAACTTGGTTGTAAATCATTAACCAAAAGACTTAGCCATGAAACGGGTCATATTCTTATTTCTGGCACTAAATCTAGTTGCTTCTTCTTTTGCCCAAAATACGGGTACTAAAGTGCCAACAATCAATAATGAGTTTTATGAAAAAAGCAGAAAACAAAAAACTGCCGCCTGGATATTCTTGGCTGGTGGAGCAACATTGGCAATAAGTGGTGTAGTTATAGGAACTCTTGAAGCGAACCTAGTAAGAGAGGATGAAAATTCGGTTTTAGGTACAATTATGGTTTTCACTGGTCTGAGTGCTATGGTTGGCAGTATTCCTTTATTTATTGCTGCGGATAAAAACAAAAGAAAAGCAATAACAACTTCTGTTTCCTTTCGAATTGAAAAGGCGACTATTATTAAACCATTGCTTGCTTATACAAACCGATACCCCGCTGTAGCTATACAAATCCGTTTGTGAGTTGGATTATATTTTCTTTCAACGTATGCTTAGTCCGCACCAATGACTTTTTTCCAGAACTCATTTCACACAGGTATTAATATTCATAGATATGAAAAAGGAGCTTGCTTTATTGGCAGCTATTGCCATATCTGCTCATGCTTTATGCCAGGGTGGTTTACTTAAGGAAATGGAAAATAATAACGGTAAGGTTAAATATGGTATAAAAGCCGGGGTAACTCTTGCTAAATCAAAGGTGGAATATGATCCGGGAGTAACTCCTTATTATGATAAAT
>JANRMC010000295.1:0-2573 GCA_033761915.1 Flavihumibacter sp. | reverse complement strand
GTGTGGTGGGCATGTGCTTCGCCAGCATCGGTCTGAAATATTTCCAGCAGCCCTTTGTGTTCATACGCAAAATTAAAACCGGGTTGTTGCAACCAGCTTACATATTCTTTCTGGCTGAGTATAGCAATATCCCGCAGCGGAATAGCGGCATTGTTTACATGCGTGGGGGTTGCAATGCGCATAAACTTCATGCCCCAGTCAATCAAATTAACATCAAGTCTCGGCTGCACATAAAAAGGGCTTTTTGAATTCCACATCCATTTTAAGCCTTGCTTTACCACACCCGGTGTAGCCAATGGTATAAAATGGCTGGGGCATATATAACCACAATTTCCATAGGAACAGTTATCGCTGAAATCGCCCTTGTCTAACACAGTTACCTGCCAGCCTTGTTTCTGCAAATAATAAGCACTGCTTAACCCAATAATACCACCTCCAATAATAATTGCCTTTGCCATAAAATATAGTACGTTTTCTTATTTAGTTATTATTGTTCTTACACCAAATACACGGCCAGCTGTTTTACCATAGTTTGCTTCAATGCTGATGGTTATTTGTTTTTTACCATTCAGCAAATTTGCCGGCAATGTATACTCCACATCGTAAAACTTGCCGGTTTTACCACCGTTCCATTCTACAGTGGCAATAATAACACCATCTGCTTTAATATCAAACTTGCGGTCTTTATCATCGCCAATATAAGTTAACAACAAGTTTACCGGCGCATCCTGTTCAACCTTCATTACAAAAGAAAAGTAATTGTCTTTACGGGCTTCTCTGCCCATCCGGTCAAAAGCATCGCTTACATAACTGCGTTCTGTGGCTTTTAACTGGTGGTCTCTTTCCGGCTGCATCTCTCCTATTCTGAAATGATCAATGGTGCGGTCTTCTATCTGTTGCTGGCGTTTTTTTTCTGCTTCGTATTCGTCTTTCAGTTTTATCCATTCTTCATGGGTAAAATAATCCCAATACACACTGTAATACTGGTTATAGGTTTGATAGAAAGGTATTAAAGTAGCATCAAAAGGTTGTCCTACCCCTTTCATCTGAAATTGCAGGGGCTCACCAGCAGGCAAGACCCAATCTTTTACAGTACGGTTGCTGGTAAGTAATACCGGCACTCCATAAACAGGGTCGGGTTTTGTTTTACCTAATTGCCCGGCTAAAACCAGCGGGCCATATTTAAAGGCAACGCGGTTGGGGTTATCGGGCATTGCTTCTGTGTATAAACTCATGGGTATGGTAATTTCCAACACATCGTTTACAGAAAATTTTTCTTTAATAACAATATATCCCGCTTCATCGTATTGATAGCCCACCATTTTATTGTTTAAGCTGGTACTAATGCCTTGAGTGGCCCAGGATGGCTTACGGATACGTAATGTAAAAGGCATTTTGGTTTGCGCCTTTATTAAAAAACTTATTTTATTACTGGCCGGAAAGGTTGTTTGTTGTGTAATGCTGAAGTTTGCTTCCTTCCATGTAAGTGTTGAAGGAATGAAAAGGTTAATATATAAGCTGCCATCTGCGCCCTGACTATAAATCTGCTCTGCATATTTGCTGTGATTTTCTATGCCGCTGCCCACGCAACAGGTAAACGTATGAAACGAATCGCTGAATTGTTTTTGTGTGCCCATGCGCAGCGGTACAAAATATGTCATCATTCCATTCTCCGGGTTTTGAGATGCAAGAATATGATTGTACAAAGCCCGTTCATAGTAATCCATCAGTTGGGTGGAAGGCTTGTAAGCAAACAAATGTCTTGTCAGCTTCAGCATATTATAGGTATTGCAGGTTTCGCAGGTGGCATCGCTTAACCGTTCGTTTAAAGAATCGGGGCGGCCACAATACTCATAATTACTATTACCACCAATTACATAACTGTGGTGGTTAACCATGGTATGCCAGAAAAAAGCAGCAATGGTACTGTCTCTTTTATTACCGGTTAATTCGTATTGGCGGGCACTGCCTATGGCCTTGGGCACATTGGTATTACTGTGCTTGCCCGGCAAAGGGTCTTTCTGCAATGCCAGTTGTCCCATTACAAACTCATCATAAAACTTATAAGAAAGCTCTAAATATTTTTTATTGGCAGTAAATGCATAAATATTAGCCAGCACATCGTTCATGCCCCCGTATTCACAGTTCAGCATTTTTAAACGCAAGCTATCGGGTAAATGATTAATGGCATTATACGTCCAATCTGCCATGCGGGTAACCACCTGCAGTGCTTTTTTATTATTGGTATACAAATACGCATCGCATAAGCCGGCCATTACTTTGTGCACGGTATACCAGGGGCTCCATCCACCATTTAAATCAAAGCCGCCTGATTTTATTTCACCTCTGGCTACCTTACCAAAAATGCTGTCTTCATTGGGTATGGCGCCAATATAACCGGTTTTACGTGCCTGCTGACAACGCTCCAGTTCTGTTACTATATAATCAGCACGTTTTTTAAATTCTTTATTGCCGGTTGCCACATACATCATTGTAATGGCAGAAAGATAATGCCCCAATGTATGCCCCGATAATCCTTCACTTTCCCAACCACCATATACAGAATCTTTTAC
>JANRMC010000294.1:0-9783 GCA_033761915.1 Flavihumibacter sp. | reverse complement strand
ACGGCTGTTTAATAGCATTACTACAGCTGGTAACAAAATTTTCACTAAAATTTTAAGTAGGTTTGTTTTACTAAAATCACTTCAACAATGAAAAAACTATTTGTAACGGTTGTATTATGCATCAGCATGGCGCTAAAATCGCTGGCCGATGAAGGTATGTGGCTGCCCCTGCTGCTGGGCCAGCAGGTGTATAACGATATGGTGAAACGCGGTTTAAAGCTAACCAAAGATCAGCTCTATCATATAAACAAACCCTCTATTAAAGATGCGGTAATTATTTTTGGTGGTTTTTGCACCGGAGAAATTGTAAGTAACGAAGGGCTGATATTTACCAATCACCATTGCGGTTACGATGCGGTGGCCAATGCCAGCACGGTAGAACACAATTACCTGAAAGATGGTTTTTGGGCTAAAACCAAACAACAGGAAATACCCAGCCAGGGTTTGTATGCAGAATTTTTAATTAAGATTGAAGATGTAACCAAAGAAATTGAAGAGGCTGCAAAAGATGCTACGGGCACAGACAGAACTGCAAAAGTTAGCGATGCTATTGCTGCCGTTAACAAACGCTACAGCGATGCTGCTGCTGGTATTAATGCCAGAGTAAGTAGCTTGTTTAAAGGCAACCAGTTTTTAGTTTTTGTATACCAGCGCTACAGCGATGTAAGGTTGGTGGGTGTGCCGGCAGAAAGCATTGGTAAATATGGTGGCGATACGGATAACTGGGAGTGGCCCCGCCACACCGGCGATTTCTCCATCTTCAGAGTGTATATGAGTAAAGAGGGAAAGCCCGCTGGTTATGCTGCAGATAATGTGCCGCTGAAACCCAAACATTTTTTACCGGTTTCTTTAAAAGGCATTAAAGATGGCGATTATGCCATGACTTATGGTTACCCCGGCAGTACCAACCGCTACGAAACATCGTACGGCGTAAAACAAAAAATAGAAATTGATAACCCCACCCTGGTGCAACTGCGGGATATGCGCCTGAAGTACATGTTTGAGCAAATGAAAAAAGATGCTGCTGTAAAATTGCAGCTGGCCGGAGATTATGCCAATATTGCCAACTACTGGAAATTTTTTGATGGCGAAACCAAGCAACTGGTAAAGTTTAAAGTGTACGATCAGAAGAAGACAGCAGAACAACAATTTCAAACATGGGCCAATGGCAAGCAACCCTATGAAGCCATACTAAAAGACTGGGAAAAAACCTATGCTGCATGGAGACCTTACAGCAAACACCGTGTATATATTAATGAAGGTATTCTGGGCTCACCCTTACTGGCTTTTGCCGCCAGCCTGCAGCAATTAGAAAATGCCATGGTAAAACAAGGTGGCAGCGCCGGCATAAAGACCGCTGCAGAAAATGCCAATGCCGCCTGGGAAGAATTTATAAAAGGAGAGAATATTGCCAGCGATAAAAATATTGTAGCGGCAGTTTTGTTAAGTTATTATACCAACGTAGATAAAAGCCAGCATCCCATTGGTTTTTTTGAAAGTATTAAAGGCAGTTTTGGCGATTTAAAAGATGAAGCCACCTATAAAAAATATGCCGAAGAAATTTTTAAAAGCACTCTTTTACTGGACAAAGCTAAATGGGATGCCTTTATAAAAAAACCAGATGCCTTAGCCTTACAGGCAGATATGGCTTTTGCCACCGCCAGCGCCTTTTTAAAAAACTGGCAAAACAAATACCTACCTTTTTTGCAGGCCTACAATACAAAGAATGCTGATTTAGGAAGATTGTATTTAAAAGGCATTATGCAAATGGATACGGTAAAAGCAAAAAAGATGTACCCCGATGCCACTTTTACCATGCGGGTTAGTTTTGGTAATGTAAAAAGTTACCAGCCCCGCGATGCGGTTAAATATGATTATGTGTGCACCATGAAGGGGGTATTGGAAAAATACAAACCCGGCGATTATGAGTTTGACCTGCCGGAGAATTTAATTGAAGCGGCTACTAAAAAAGATTTTGGACAATACATTGATAAAAGCCGCAATGATCTGGTGATATCTTTTATAACCACCAACGATATAACGGGTGGCAACAGCGGCAGCCCGGTAATAGATGCCAATGGTAATTTAATTGGTTTGGCTTTTGACGGCAACTATGAAGCCATTGGTCATAAAATATCTTTTGATAAAGAACTGAACCGCACCATTTGTGTGGACGTGCGTTATGTGCTTTGGTGTATTGATAAGCTGGGTGGTGCCACCAATATTATTAATGAGCTGAAACTGGTGAAATAGGCATATCAGACAGAGCGCAAGAATCTAATAACTTGCGTTCTGTCTAATATGATAATATATTTCTATTACGTAACCAAACAGCGGATTCGATCTTTCTTTTACCTTTAATAGACAACTTTACTCCAATTATATTTATTGGTACACTTATTATCATTCCCCAATAGCCAACATTTCTATTTTCTTTTGATAATACTGCTATAGAAGCCAACATTATACTTGAAGCTACAATTTGAAGAGTAAACCCGTTTTTATAGTTTCTATAGCCATTTGAAAATAACAACTTAATATCAGATGGTTGGTCATTGAATTCATTCTGTAAATCTCTAAGTTGGAATCTCGCATTATTTTTGATGTAATTTGGAAAACTGAGAAGAATTACCTCCTTAGAATATTTTTTAAATACAACAGTGTCAACCTTAGTTTGACCTATAGAATGTGTTTGAAAATGAATAAAAATAAGTAAAAAAAAATACCTCATAAAATGTCATTTTATACCGGGGATTCGCTCATTTATCAAACTATCTGTAAGAATATTTATCCACCCATTGAGAGTAAAAGTATTTGAACGATTAATTAATATCCTTTTTTCCTCATAGTTATTCTTTAAATTTGGTGGAAATCCAAAGCTTTTCCATGTTATTTCTTTAATTGTCGGAGAACTATTCTGATTTTCAAAAGCGATAGCTATTTTTGAGTAAACAGCTACCGCTTCATTTTGATTTGATAAAGCCTGTGTGTAGTCTATTGAATTATCACTCTTAATTCTTTTTATTTTATCAGTCATACTCCTTTCTGTCAGATTGCTCAATTCACTTTGAGTTATGATGTTTATATTTCTACTCTTTAAGTTCTTAAAGAGTAAATTTTTGATACTGTCTTTGTAAAACACTGCATCGAGTTCGATATATATGGGTAGTTTTAATTTGCCAGATGAAATATTTTCTACCCTTCTACTTTCAATTTTACTACTAGTTGAGCAGGAAACAAAAAAAGCCCAAAAGAATAATATACACTTATACATTACAGCTTATATTAGCAATAGAGTTTAATATTTTTTATTAATAACAAATCAGCTACACAATACCTTCACATCCTGCCAAAAAAACAAATGCGCCTGATACGCATACTATGTAATAAATATTTGCGGCCTCTGCTCCAAATTGTTGTTCCATCAAATTTGCATTTAACAAACAGGCGGCCATCATCGCACCCCAAAGAGCTAAACAATCAGGTTGCTTACTTTTAAAAAGATTCTTTTCAATAGCAACTTTTGTAAATGCTTCAGTTAAATAGGTCTTACCTTCTTTTGACTTTAATATAAATGCATACCTCTGACTAAATGAATTGTATGATGCTGTTAACTGCAAAATAGTCTTATCTAAATCATTAAATTTTGAGAACCCTAAATTTTTTACAAGTTGTATTTTTTGTTTATCTCCTAGTTTACCTTGCGCATATAACTCTATGAGCGTTTCGCTTTTTGTGGATTGCACTTTACTTCCTAAATCTGCTGAGATTAAAACATAATTTTGAAAATCCACATCATTTGATAAATCAACTAAAGAGTGAGAATTGATAGGTAGAGACGTCTTTGAAAAAACATTCAAGGTGCTTAAAAGCACAAGAAGTAATGTAACTTTTTTCATTTTAAAAGGTTTATGGTTAAAAATTGAAATATAATATTAACGAAAAATATTAAGAGAAAAAATTTCTTAATTAAAAACCCGGTTCAAATGAACCGGGTTTTCTGTATCTGTTTGTTATAGTTTATACTAATTCAATATCAAAATTTACCAGCTGCACAAATTGCTGTATGCGCTGGTCAATATCTGCGCGGCTGATTTCTTTCAGGCGGTGTGTACCAAATTTTTCTACACAAAAACTAGCCATGGCTGAGCCCACAATAATGGCTGTTTTCATGTTATTGAAAGAGGTATCGCGGGTGCGGGCAATATGGCCAATAAAACCACCTGCAAACGTATCACCGGCGCCGGTGGGGTCAAACACTTCTTCTAACGGTAAGGCGGGTGCAAAAAATACTTCGTTGCCATGAAACAGTAAAGCCCCATGCTCACCCTTTTTAATAATTAAATATTTGGGGCCCATAGCCATAATTTTACGGGCTGCTTTTACCAATGAAAACTCTTCGCTTAACTGGCGGGCTTCACTATCATTTACCAATAATACATCTACTGCTGCAATGGTTTTCTTTAAATCATCCATCGCCACTTCCATCCAAAAGTTCATCGTGTCCATCACTATCAGCTTGGGACGCTCTTTTAATTGTTTAATAACGCTTAGCTGCACAGCAGGCACCAGGTTACCCAGCATCAGGTATTCTGCACCCTGGTAGCTATCGGGTACCACGGGGTTAAAATCTGCCAGCACGTTTAGTTCGGTAACCAGGGTATCGCGGCTATTCATATCCAGGTGGTATTTACCACTCCAGAAAAAAGATTTTTCGTTTTTCTTAATCTGCACGCCTTCTATATCTACACCTCTTGCATTTAAAGATGATAATTCTTCTTCCGGAAAATCTCCACCCACCACAGAAATCTGTTTAATGGGGCGTGTAAAATTGCTGGCACTCCAGGCAATGTATGTGGCGGCGCCACCAATAATTTTATCACTTTTACCAAATGGTGTTTCTATAGCATCAAAAGCCATAGAGCCTACAACAATTAAAGACATGTGTTAGATTTTTACAAAAGTCCCGCCCCTGCCGGGAAGATTTAATACTTAGCACAGAGCCCAAGGGGTGGGGCTTTCGGCGTGCAAACCTACTGCATTTTAATGGTGATTGCAAGCAGCCCGCAGCAATACCTGCTGTATAAACGCATAAAGACGCAAAAAGCTGAATAAAGACGTACAGTACAAGTGTGCGACGCAAGGATGTTGCAAAAAGTTCTGCCGATTGGGTCAAAAAATCTACATCATATTTTATTCTTATTTTAATCTTGGTTTATCTTTGGCACTATGGCAAAGATCAGACAACGCAAAAACAGCACCCGTAAAGACACCATTATAGAAATTGCAGCCCGCCTTTTTAGAGAAAAAGGTTTTGCCGCCGCTTCTATGAGAGATTTGGCTGAGCAGGTTGGCGTAGAAGCCGCCAGCTTGTATAACCACATTACTTCTAAGGCTGAAATTTTACAGGAAATTTGTTTTGATGTTGCCAATAAGTTTACCACGCATTTAGATAAAGTGGAAGCCAGCAACCAGTCTTCTATTAAAAAAGTAGAAGCCATTTTGCGTTTCCACATTCAGCAAATGGTAAACCATTACGAAGAGGTTTATGTTAGCGACCGTGAGTGGAAGCACCTTACCGATCCTTATTTATCAAACTTTCAAACGCAACGCCGCACCTATCGCCAGCGCCTGGCTGTTATTATAGAAAATGGTATACAGGCCGGCGATATTAAAAAAATAGACGCCCCCACTGCCGTATTAATTTTATTACATGCCGTAAGTGGTATAGAAAGCTGGCACCGCAGCACCAAACGCATCAGCGGAGAAGAGCTGGAAGAAAATATGGTAATGATACTGGTAGAGGGTTTAAAAAAATAATTTTCCGGGCCGTATAGCTTTATTCAGCATCGTTGCGTCGCACACTTCAACTATAGTGCTTTTACGGGCAATGTAGTTTTTACGCTCATCACTACTAACAGTTTCGGTTCAATTATTTGTACTTATCTTGGCGGCTGTTTACTAAGGTCTGGTAAATTTGCTTGCTATGTCAATTCATTTTCATTCATTGGTGGTAAAAGAAGTACGCACAGAAACGCCTTCTTGTGTTTCCGTATCCTTTATCGTTCCCCCCGCATTAGAAAAAGTATTTGCTTTTACACAAGGGCAAAACATAACATTGAAAGCCATTATAAACGGGCAGGATCAGCGGCGCTCATACTCCATCTGCACGGCTCCGCATGAAAAAGAGCTAAGGGTAGCCATTAAAAAAGTAGAACAAGGTTTGTTTTCCACCTATGCAAACCAACACCTGAAAGCCGGAGATAGTATTGAAGTTTTGCCACCCACCGGTAAATTTTTTACCCCGCTGAATGCGCAACACAAAAAAAACTATCTGGCTTTTGCAGCGGGCAGTGGCATTACGCCTATTCTGTCAATTATAAAAACCACGTTGCAGCAAGAGCCGCAAAGCCATTTTACCCTGGTGTATGGTAACCAAAGCCGCAACAGCATTATTTTTTTTGAAGAGCTGGAAGGGTTGAAAAATAAATACATCAACCGCTTTCATTTAATACATATACTTAGCCGCGAAAAAACGGACGCTGCCATTAACTATGGCAGAATTGACGTTGACAAATGCAATACATTAAGTGAAAAATTGCTGAACCTTGCCGCCATAGATGAAGCTTTCATCTGCGGACCAGAAGCGATGATTTTTGAGGTAAGCAATTGGCTGCAGCAAAAAGGCTTATCTAAAAAACAAATACATTTTGAACTGTTTACCACACCCGGCGTAAAAAGCAGTTTCAACAAAAACACAACAACTGTAGCCGTTAATAGCAACACCAGTAAAGTAACCATCCGTTTAGATGGCCGCAGCACCAGCTTTAACCTGCCCCAGCAAGGCAGCCCGGTATTAGAGGCAGCGCTGCAACAAGGTTTAGATTTACCCTATGCCTGCAAAGGCGGTGTTTGCTGCACCTGCCGTGCAAAACTTATAAGTGGCCAGGTAACGATGGATGTAAACTGGGCTTTAGAACCAGAAGAAGTGGCGCAGGGTTTTATATTAACCTGCCAAAGCCACCCTATAACAGAAGAAGTGGTAATAGATTTTGATGTACGTTAAACAGCCGGCTATTTAAGTATTTTTAGCTTTACCATTTCAATACGGGTATCGCTTACGTTTAATACTTCAAATTCGTAGTTGTTGATTATAATGCGTTCTTTGCGGCGGGGTATTCTTTCGTATTGCTCAATAATATAGCCAGATAACGTTTCTGCACCGGCTTCGTCATTAAACTCAAGACTGTATTTTTCCTGCAGATAATCCAGTTCCAGACGGCCGGCAAAAAGATATTCATCTTCGCTTAACTGCTTTTCTTCAAATTCATCCATATCATATTCATCCTGTATTTCGCCAAAAATTTCTTCAAGCAAATCTTCCATAGTAACAATACCGGCAGTGCCGCCAAATTCGTCTACCACCCAGGCAATGCTTTTGCGTTCTTTGGTAAACTTATTTATCAGGTCAGAAGCACTCATACTTTCTGGTACCGCAGGTATGGGCAAAAGAATGTCTTTAATAGCAGCTGGCTTCTTAAATAAATCCAGTTGGTGTATATAACCAATTATATGATCAATACTGTTATCAAACACCACCAGTTTACTCAGTTTGGTTTCCACCAGTTTACTGGTTAAATCATCAATAGTTGCCCTACTGTCTATACCAATTATTTCTTTACGTGGCACCAGGCATTGGCGGACCTTGGTGGAAGAAAGCGTTAAAGCATTTTCAAAAAGCTCTGTATTCAATTCCTGGCTTTCTTCATCTTCTTCCCGGCTCTGCTGAAAAAAATGCTCCAGGTCGGCCCGGGTAAAGGCATCTTTCTTTTCATTAACCCGCACATTAAAGCCGTACTTCAAAATCCAATTAGCAATTTCAACAAACATATTTGCCACCGGGTTAAAAATGCGGTAAAAGAAACCAATAACAGCGGCAACAACTGAGCTAACAATCCATTCGTTTTTTGCCCGCCAAACAGCCTTGGGTAAAAACTCTGCCAATACAATAATAATGATAGCAGCTACTAAAATTTCTAAAAGCAACAGCACCATATAGACGGCTGCCGCCGGCACATGCAGGGTATTAATAATTTTATTAAGCCATGGAGAAAGTGGTTTTAAGGTTTCACCAACCAGCAAGCCATAAATTACCAGAAAAATATTAAACCCCACCAGGGTAATGCCTATAAAGCCAGAAGGTTGTTCCAGCAAACGGGATATTAAAATGCCGCCGCTTTTACCCTGCTTTCTTTTCAACTCAACAGTAAGGCGGTTAACACTAACAAAAGCCACTTCAATGCCCGAAAAAAATCCAATCAACAGAATGGATAAGATAACTACAATAAAAATGAGGTTTACCGTGATCAACATAGCACTAAAGTAAATAAAAAATACGGCTAAAGCCAGTATTGTACAGGCTATAATTCTAAAAACGAACGCACCAGTTTTTCTGCAGTAGCGCAGGCAGTGGCAAGATCGTCGTTTACAATTACATGATCAAAATGGTGCTTAAAAGAAATTTCATAGGCCGCTTTGTTTACGCGGTCTTGCAGGCTATCGGCCGTTTCTGTGCCGCGGCTTTCCAGCCGGCGCTTCAATTCTTCCACAGAGGGGGGTTGTATAAACAAAGACATGGCTGTACCCGGAAACTGCTGTTGCACATGTATGGCACCTTTCACATCAATATCCAGCATCGGCACCTGGTTGTTTTGCCAGATGCGTTGCAGTTCGCTTTTTAAAGTACCGTAATACTTGCCTTCATACACCATCTCCCATTCTACAAATGCGTTGGTCTGTATTTTCTGTTTAAAATCTTCAGCAGTCAAAAAATAATAATCCTTTCCATGTACCTCGTTACCCCTTGCTTTACGTGTAGCCGCAGAAACAGAAAATGCCAGCTGTGGATAGTGCTTTAATAAATATTGGGTAATAGAAGTTTTACCGGCACCAGAAGGTGCCGTAATAATAATAATTTTATTGCCTGCAGAAAAACTCATACTTAATACTGTATACGTTTTATTTGTGCCCCTAAATTTTTCAGACGTTCATCTATATACTGATAGCCGCGGTCTATTTGTTCTATGTTTTGAATAATACTTTTTCCTTCGGCACTTAAAGCAGCAATTAATAAAGAAACGCCGGCTCTAATATCGGGGCTGCTCATGGTAATGCCCCGCAAAGACTGTTCCCGGCCCAAACCGATGACAGCTGCACGGTGGGGGTCGCATAAAATAATCTGCGCACCCATATCAATCAGCTTATCTACAAAAAACAACCGGCTTTCAAACATTTTCTGGTGTATCAATACCGAGCCGCGGGCCTGCGTGGCCACCACCAAAACTATACTCAGCAAATCTGGCGTAAAGCCCGGCCACGGATGATCATATATAGTAAGCACAGAGCCATCTAAAAAAGTTTGAATTTCATACATGTCCTGCTCTGGTATCACAATATCATCTCCATCAAAATTCATAGCAATACCCAATTGTTTAAACTTCTCTGGTATCACCCCCAGGTAATCAATGCCTGCATTTTTAATAGTAATAGCACTTTGGGTCATTGCAGCCAATCCTATAAAAGAACCTACTTCAATCATATCGGGCAACATGCGGTGCTGTGTGCCTCCTAAATAATTCACTCCTTCAATAGATAAAAGGTTGCTGCCAATACCGTTTATTTTGGCTCCCATACGCACCAGCATATTACACAGCTGTTGCAGGTAGGGTTCGCAGGCAGCGTTATAAATAGTGGTGGTACCTTTTGCCATTGCTGCGGCCATTA
>JANRMC010000293.1:0-15346 GCA_033761915.1 Flavihumibacter sp. | reverse complement strand
CCTGAGAGCAGGGTGGTGCCAGAATAATTGTATTTAATGTTGCCGGCATCATTCGTTTAAAAACACCATTGGTTATAAGAGCGCCGTATATAACTATTGCGGGGCAAACAGCCCCCGGGGATGGTGTTTGTGTGGCGGGTGAAAGTGTTTGGATTAATACACACGATGTGGTTATCCGTTACATGCGTTTCCGCCGGGGCGAAACCTGGGTGGGCAGAAGAGACGATGCCATTGGTGGTAACCCCATTGGAAATATTATGATAGATCATGTAAGCGCCAGCTGGGGGTTGGATGAAAACATGAGCATGTACCGCCACATGTATAACGACAGTACCGGTAAAATAGAAGATAAATTTCCTACTGTAAACATTACCATACAAAACTCCATTTTTGCTGAAGCACTGGATACCTGGAACCATGCTTTTGGCAGTACATTGGGCGGAGAGAATTGCACCTTTATGCGTAACCTGTGGGCAAACAACGCAGGACGTAATCCAAGTGTGGGCTGGAATGGTATTTTTAATTTTGTAAACAACGTGGTGTATAACTGGGTACACCGCAGTATTGATGGCGGCGATTACAGAGCGCAGTTCAATATTATTAATAATTATTTTAAACCTGGCCCGGCCACACCCAAAACACCCATTGCCTACCGCATTTTAAAACCAGAAAGTGGTCGCAGCAAATTAAAGTACAAAGTATATGGCCGTGCATATGTTAACGGCAATATTGTAGAAGGCTATGCTGATGTTAACAAAGATAACTGGAACGGTGGCGTGCAGGTGGAAGATGAAAAGAATGCCGGTGCTTACAAAGATTATATTAAAGTAAACAAGCCATTACCTATAGCACCGCTTACCGTGCTGAGTGCCGAGGCTGCTAAAACCTACGTGCTGGCCAATGCCGGCGCTACACTGCCCATACGTGATGCGGTGGATACAAGAATTGTAAAGCAGGTAACCACCGGTAAAGTAGAAGTGCCTGCAGGAGTGGTGGCACCTGCCACACAGTTTAAGCACCGCCGCATGCCGCTGGATAGTTATAAGCAGGGCATTATTACAGACATCAGCCAGGTGGGTGGCTACCCCGAGTACAAAGGCACAGCGTATAAAGACAGTGATAACGATGGCATGCCCGATGACTATGAAGTAAAGAATAAACTAAACCCGAACGATAGTTCGGATGCAGCAAAAATTACCAGCAGCGGATACAGTAATATTGAAGTATATTTAAACAGTGTGGTAAATATTGCCAATGTAAAACCTGTGGTGCCCGTTAAGAAATAATTTTTGTAACCGGCAGTAGTTTTTCATAGCAGCATCGTTGCCACGCTCGTTTCAACTTTTAGTTAAAGGTGCAACAAGTGAGGCTGTACTATTTTACACTGCCTGGTAAATATAGGGCTGAATAGGGAACCGATGTTGTTCACCACAGTAGCACAAAAGCTCAATCAGGGAACCATCCCGAAATCGGGCTGTATTCGATTTCGGGGCTCTTTTTTTGGTACTTTTTTGGAGAAGCAAAAAAGTACATACAAACCATTGGCTAAGTAATGAACAAAGCTGTATTATATTTTATAACCTTTGTCTTTTGTAATCTGTTTATTAACCAGAATTTTTTGCAGGCACAAAAACCTGCAAAGCCAGTTCCGCCGCTTTACTTTGATAAAGGCAAACTCATTTACACCCCCGACGAACAAGGCAACCGCATCCCCGATTTTTCTTACTGCGGTTACAAAGCCTCCGAACAAGCAATTCCCAATCTGCCGGTAAAAGTGGTGGTGCCACTTGTTACAGGCGATGCAACCCTGCGTATTCAAGCAGCATTAGATTATGTAGCTGCGTTAACCCCTGATGCCAATGGCATCAGGGGTGCTGTGTTATTAGAGAAAGGAAACTATGAAGTGTTTGGCCAATTGCGTATTACGGCCAGCGGCGTAGTGCTGCGTGGCAGTGGTATTAATGCAACATCAATTATTGGAGCAGGTACTGGAAGATTGGCGTTGATAAAGATTGTTGGCAAAAATACCATACCACGGGATTTGTATGGAATGAAAATTACGGATGCCTGTGTGCCGGTAAATGCCATGAGTTTTCATGTGGATAGTTCGATTGCCTATAAAGAGCATTCTGATAAAATAATCATTCGCCGCCCCAGCACTGCCAATTGGATTACTACTTTGGGCACAGCGCATTTTGGTGGTGGCCTTACCAGTTTAGGATGGAAGCCGGGAGACAGGGATTTATTTTTCGACAGGACTATTAAAAAGGTTGAAGGCAATACTATTTATATTGATGCGCCATTAACAACAGCACTCGATACAATGTATGGCGGCGCCACTATTTATTTTTATAATAACAATGGCCGTGTAAATAATTGCGGTATTGAAAATGTAAAACTCATTTCAGTATTTGATAATGCAAACCCAAAAGATGAAGACCACCGCTGGAATGCCATTAACATAGAAAATGCCGAAGACTGCTGGGTGCGGCAAATTAATTTTGAAAATTTTGCCGGCAGTGCGGTAAGTGTGCTGGAAACATCGAAAAGAATAACGGTGGAAGATTGTGTGTCTAAAAACCCTGTTTCTGAAATTGGCGGCCAACGGCGTTATACATTTTTAACCACGGGACAGCAAACATTATTTCAGCGTTGCTATGCAGAAAGTGGTTATCACGATTTTGCTGTGGGTTTTTGTGCACCGGGCCCCAATGCATTTGTGCAATGCGAATCTGTTCAGCCATACAGTTTCAGCGGTGCTATTGACAGTTGGGCCAGCGGTGTATTATTGGATGTGGTGAATGTGGATGGCAATGCACTGCGTTATGGCAACCGAGGGCAGGATGCCAACGGCGCCGGTTGGGCGGCAGCAAACAGTGTATTCTGGAACTGTACTGCTGCAAGAATTGATTGCTATAAACCACCCACTGCACAAAACTGGGCTTTTGGCAGCTGGGCACAATTTAGTGGAGATGGTTACTGGAATGAATCGAATAATACTATTACTTCAAGAAGTTTATTTTACCAGCAATTAAAAGAACGCCTCAATAAAAATGTAGATGGGCTGGCACAGTTATTATTTGTGCCAACAGAAGCGAGCAGCAGCCCAACCGCTGAAGTGGCGCAACAGTTAACGAAGGAAGCTGCTAAACCAAGGATGCAATTAAAAGAATGGATTGAAGCAGCGACTAAGAGAAACCCAATTCCCACAACATTTAATGAGAATGAAGTAGTTTCTGATTCCGAATACAGAAAGTATCTTCAAAAATCAGCGACAAAGCAACCCCCTTCAGGGGGCATGGGGGCTATTAAAAACGGCTGGCTGGTAATTGGTAATGAAGTTGCTACGGGTAAACGCACCAATGTACAATGGTGGAGCGGTGGATTACAGGCAAAAGATATACAACAGGCAAAGCCGCATATCACAAGGTTTGTGCCCGGCAGAACCGGAAAAGGCTTAACAGATGATTTGAATGAAGTGGTAACAGAAATGAAAACCACCAGCACTATTGCCATTGAACATAATTATGGTTTGTGGTACGATAGAAGAAGAGATGACCATCAAAGAGTACGGCGTATGGATGGTGAAGTATGGCCGCCGTTTTACGAACTGCCTTTTGCAAGAAGTGGTATTGGTACCGCATGGGATGGACTGAGTAAATACGATTTAACCAAGTACAATAAATTTTACTGGAGCCGCTTAAAACAGTTTGCAGACTTAGCCGACCAGAATGGTTTGCTACTGGTACACCAAAATTATTTTCAGCATAATATTATTGAAGCCGGTGCACATTATGCCGATTTTCCATGGCGTACGGCAAATAATATTAATAACACCGGTTTTGTGGAGCCGGTAAACTATGCCGGTGATAAAAGAATATTTTACGCAGAACAGTTTTATGATATTTCTAATACGGTAAGAAAGGAGCTGCATAAAAAGTATATTCGCCAGTGTTTGAACAATTTTAAGGATAACAATGGTGTGATACAACTGATAGGAGAAGAGTATACCGGTCCGTTACATTTTGTAAAATTCTGGCTGGATGTAATCAGGGAATGGGAAAAAGAAACCGGTAAGCATCCGCTGATTGGATTAAGCGTAACCAAAGATGTGCAGGATTCTATACTAGCAATGCCTGCCTATGCTGCGGTGGTTGATATTATAGACATCCGCTACTGGCATTATCAGGCTGATGGTACTGCTTATGAACCTAAAGGCGGACAACATTTAGCACCAAGACAACATGCCAGATTATTAAAACCAAAGAAAACCAATTTTGAACAGGTGTACCGGGCAGTAAAGGAATACAAAGAAAAATTTCCTAATAAGGTGGTAGTGTATAGTGGCGATAGTTATCCTGAATTTGGAATGGCAGCATTTATGGCCGGGGGCAGTTTGCCGGTATTGCCTGCAGATATGGATAAAGAAATTTTAAAAGCCGCTGCTGCTATGAAACCTGCCGCAGCTATTAATGGAGAATATGTGCTGACGGATGGTAAGAGAAAAATAGTTTATAACAGGAATACTAAAAAGTTAACTATTCAATAATACACCTTAACAAAACAACACCAACGATGCAGCTTAATGAAACAATAACAGTTAATGAAACCGAAAGCGACAGCAAAAGCAATTACCTGCTTCCGTTTATATTAGTCTTATTTCTTTTCTTTTTGTGGGGAATGATTCATAACCTGAACGGCATATTAATACCGCATCTTAAAAAGGCCTGCCAGCTCAATAATACGCAGAGTATTTATATAGACCAGGTGGTGTACTTCGCTTATTTTTTAATGGCCATACCCGCGGGTATGATTTTAAAACGCTGGGGCTATAAAAATGGAATTATAGCGGGTCTGTTATTAGCGGGCATCGGCTCATTGTTGTTTTTACCCGCTGCAAACTCAAGAACCTATACGCTTTTTTTACTGGCATTATTTATTGTGGGTTGCGGCATTGCCATTTTAGAAACTGCAGCTAATCCATATGCTGCCATTTTAGGAGATTCAAAAAATGCCAGCAGCCGCTTAAACCTGGGTGCAGCTATTAACGGATTGGCAGTAGTAATAGCACCACTGGTTGGCTCTGCCTTTATTTTTTCGGGGATTAACCATACACCGGAAGAGCTAAATGCTATGAGTGTGCTGGAGCGTACCACCTATCTCAATACAGAATCTGCTGCGGTTAAAACACCTTACCTGTTTATAACAGCGGGATTTGTATTGGTAGCCATCCTGTTTTTCTTTTTTAAACTTCCGGAAATTAAGGACGATACAAAAGAATCTAAATTTTCTGAGTTTATGAATGCCTTTAGACATAAACATCTTAAATGGGCTGTGATAGCACAGTTTGCTTACGTAGGCGCACAGGTTTGTGTAACCAGTTTTTTTGTACGCATGGCTATGAAATATGGTGGTGTGGATGAAAAGCTGGCTGGTTACTATTTAGGAGGTATTTACGGCACTTTGTTTTTAGTGGGTCGTTTTGCCGGTGTGGCGCTTACTCGTTTTTTTGCTTCGGAGAAACTGCTGACTATTTTTTCACTGGCTGCAGCCGTATTGTGTATGGTGGCCATATTTACAGACGGTAAAATGGTGATTTATGCTTTAGGTGCTATGGGCTTTTTCATGAGTATCATGTTCCCCACCATTTTTGCATTGGGTTTAGTGGGGTTGGGTAAAGAAACAAAAATTGGAGGCTCTTTACTGGTTATGTCAATTGTAGGTGGCGCACTGATACCATTTATTATGGGCCGTATTATTGATGCCACAAATGATAATATTCAGATAGGCTACGTAGTGCCGCTGGTTTGTTTTTTAGTGATATTATATTTTGGATTGAAAGGCTATAAGCCTGCATTAAAAAAAGCTGAATAGAATTACACATGTACAAGAGTGCGACGCAACAGAAGATGATGAATGTTACTGCTGCCGGTAACATAAAAATTAAATTGACCGGCTTAATGCTGTTGCTGTGTTTAAATGTGCTGGCACAAATGCAGCCATTAAAAATTTCAGCCAACAAAAGATATTTTCAAACAGCTGATGGCAAACCTTTTTTTTGGCTGGGAGATACTGGCTGGCTGTTGTTTGTAAAGTGCAAACGGGAAGAGGCCATATTGTACCTAGATACCAGAAAGCAGCAGGGCTTTAATGTAGTACAGGCTATGCTGCTGCATGATTTTAACAATACTAAAAATGTATATGGTGATTGGGCATTGAAGGATTTTGATGTATCTGAGCCGGCAGTAACACCGGGAAAAAATTTTAATAATGCAGATGAGTATGATTACTGGGATCATATAGATTTTATAATTGATGAAGCGGCTAAGAGAGGCATGTATATGGCGCTGGTACCTACCTGGGGCAGCAATGTAAAAAGTGCTAAAATAAATGAACAGCAGGCTGAGGTGTATGCTAAATTTTTAGCAAAGCGCTATAAAAACAAAACGAATATTATTTGGCTGAATGGTGGCGATATTAATGGTAAAGATGGTTATGCGGTTTGGGAAAAGTTAGGCAGTACCATAAAAAATTTTGATGGCAACCATTTAATGACCTTTCACCCAAGAGGAAGAACAAGCAGTACGGATTGGTTTCATCAATCGCTGTGGCTGGATTTTAATATGTTTCAGAGCGGTCATAAAAGTTATGCGCAGGATACAGCCTCAAAAGAGCGCCGGCATTTTGGAGAAGATAACTGGAAATATGTGGAGGAAGATTATGCCATGGAGCCGGTGAAGCCAACACTGGATGGTGAGCCGAGTTATGAAGACATTCCGTATGGATTGCATGATACGCTGAGTGGTTACTGGAATGCGGCTGATATAAGACGCTATGCTTACTGGAATGTATTTGCAGGCGGTGCAGGTTTTACTTATGGTCATAACGCAGTGATGCAATATTATGTACCGGGAGATACAGGCATTTCATTTTTTCCGCGGCAGCACTGGAAGCTTGGGTTGAATGCAGAAGCGGCTACACAGATGAAGCATTTAAAAAAGCTGGTGGAGTCGTATTCTTATTTTGACAGAGTGCCTGCGCAGGAATTGGTGGTTGAAAATAGAGAGAAATATGAAAGAGTACTTGCAACCAGAGGAAAAAACTATGCTATGTTTTATGTATGGAACGGAAGAAGGTTTAAAGTGGATATGGATAAATTAGGTTTTGATTTTTGCAGTTTTTACTGGTATAATACAAGAAGTGGCGACAAAAAAAAATTTTATCCTCCAGGGTATCCGGATGGGAAAAAAGGAGTAAGAACTTTTGGGCCTCCTGACGAAAACAGGACTGGGAACGACTGGGTGCTTATTATTAACAGGGAGCGACTTATAGTTCGGTAATACTATGCAACTGAAGTTATTCACTATTATTATTTCATCGTTTATTGCATTAACATCATGTAATAAGAAAGCATATTTATTCACTTCTTTCAACGAACCGGCAGATAAAGGTTTACGGATGTTATACAGCTATGATGGAAAGAAGTGGAATGATTTAGATACCGTTTTGCTGAAACCCGAAGCCGGCAAACAAAAAGTAATGAGAGACCCGAGTATGGTGCAGGGGCCGGATGGTACTTTTCATTTGGTATGGACGAGCAGCTGGAAGGGAGATAATGGGTTTGGTTATGCCAGCAGTAAAGATTTAATACACTGGACTGAGCAACGTTTTTTACCAGTGATGGAAACAGAACCAGCCACTGTAAATGTGTGGGCACCGGAAATTTTTTATGATGATGTGTATAAGCAGTACATTATTATTTGGGCTAGCTGTATACCGGGAAGGTTTGAAAAAGGAATAGAGGCAGATAGTAACAACCACCGCATGTATTACACCATTACCAAAGATTTTGAGTTGTTTGATAAAACGCAATTATTCTGCGACCCTGGCTTTAGTGTGATTGATGCGGTGATTGTAAAAAGGGCTGAAAAAGATTATGTGCTGGTGTTAAAGGATAACACCCGGCCTGAGCGGAATATAAAAGTGGCATTTGCTGTAACACCACTGGGGCCATGGAAGAATGTATCAAAAGCCTTCACAGATAATTTTACAGAAGGCCCAACGGTTGTGAAACTAAAAGATGAATGGCTGATTTATTATGACAGTTACCAGAAGAAAACGTATGAGGCGGTAAGTACTAAAAGTTTTGTGCAGTTTGAAAATATAACAAACAAAGTGAGTGTGCCTGCGGGGCATAAACACGGAACGATAGTGCCGGTGAAAAAGAAATTTATTAAACAGCTAAAAAAGAAATTAAAGAACTAGTAGTGAGAATCAGTTTGACGATATTATTAATTATTAATTATTCATTATTAATTGGACAGGACACTGTCCGATACACTGGCACCACCTTATCTAATGTAGATTACCACCACGGCCAGTTATCTCCTGCAATGGGTGTGCATAATATACAAACCATGAGAGCGAACCGGGGAGATAATAATAACACCACATCATGGACATATAATCATGCACCCATGCTTGCCTATTGGAACAATACTTTTTACGTGGAGTATTTAAGCAACCCTGTTGGCGAACATGTGGCACCGGGGCAAACCTTACTGCAAAGTTCAAAAGACGGCTACAACTGGAATGAGCCAGTAATTATTTTTCCGCCCTATAAAATACCTGATGGATTTAAAAAAGAAGGAAGAACGGAAGTTGCTAATAATTTTTATGCAGTAATGCACCAGCGCATTGGGTTTTATACCGCTAAAAGTAAAAAGCTATACGCATTGGCATATTATGGTATAGCATTAGGAAAAGGCGATGACCCCAACGACGGCGATGGTATTGGCCGTGTGATACGGGAAATAAAGGCAGATGGAAGTTTTGGTCCAATCTATTTTCTCCGGTACAATCATTCTTTCAATGAAAAAAATACATCCTACCCATTTTATAAATCATCCGGCGATGCAGCTTTAATTGCTGCCTGTGAAGAATTTTTAAGCAAGCCTTTATTAATGATGCAAACGGTGGAAGAGGGCGACCGCAACGACCCCTTAATTCCTTTGCACAAAGATTTTAAAGCATTTAACTATTATCACTTACCCAATGGCAATGTAGTTGGTTTATGGAAATATGCTTTAACAAGTATCAGCAAAGACGAAGGCAAAACATGGCAGTACAACCCCACAAGGTCGCCGGGCTTTGTTAATGCCAATGCAAAAATTTGGGGGCAAAAAACCAGTGATGGTAAATATGCCACCGTTTACAATCCTTCTGAATTTCGCTGGCCGCTGGCGCTGAGTGTAAGCGACGATGGATTAAAATATAAAAACCTGTTGCTGGTAAACGGAGAAATAACCAGCATGCGTTACGGCGGTGCCTATAAAAGTTATGGGCCACAGTATGTTCGTGGCATACAGGAAATGGATGGCAAACCCATTGATAATAATATGTGGGTTACCTACAGCATGAACAAAGAAGATATTTGGGTAAGTAAAATTCCGGTGCCGGTAAAAGATAAAGAAACCAAACCAGTGAATGATGATTTTGCAAATGCAGCTACTATTAATAACTGGAATTTATACAGCCCGCTATGGTGCAGGACGGTTTTGTATGATAAAAAACTGAGCTTAGCAGACAGCGATCCATTTGATTATGCTAAGGCAGAAAGAATATTTCCGGCTGCAAAAAAAGTAATGATTGACTTTTCAATTACACCGCTGCAAAACAATTATGGCGATTTGCAAATTGAACTGGTGGATGCAAAAGGCAACCCCACTATACGCATTATGCTGGATTCAACAGCAAGTATTTTAACCAAACAGGGCTACCGTAATAAATCATTGGGTAAATACAATGCTGGCGAAATAATCAATTTTAAAATTGAACTGAACACCGCCACAAGATTTTATACAGTAATTATTAATGGTGGCAAACCGAATAATAATTTATGTTTTGCCCCGGTGGCGGCAGTGGAGCGGATAGTTTTCAGAACTGGCAGTGTACGCCGTTTTCCCAATGCTGATACACCCACCGACCAGAATTATGATTTGCCCAACGCAAATGTAAAGGATAAAGAAGCGGTGTACCAGATTCATTATTTGAAGACAAAGTCAAATAAATAGTATGTTACCGGCACCAGCACCACTATCGGCATTTGTTGCGTCGCACACTTCAGCGGTGGGTATTGCTATTCCACATTTCTTTAAAAAGTCTTTTTTGCCCTTTGTGTGTCTTTGCGCCTTTGTATTCTTACAGTCTGCTATTATTGCACAAAAGCCTTTGGTGCTAAAATCATCTTCCTTCAAACATTACGTTGATTATTTCAACAAAATGGAAACTCCCAATATAGAACAGGCTATACCTAACGTTCAAAGCTGGGACTGGATGCAAAAAAACATTCCGCTGTTTGAGTGCCCCCAACAAAACTTTGAAGAAATATTTTACTTCCGCTGGTGGACCTTGCGCAAGCACATTAAAAAAACTGAAAAAGGTTTTGTCTTCACCGAGTTTTTGGTGCAGCGGAGTTATGCAGATAAGTACAATTTAATCAGCAGTGCATTGGGGCATCATATTTACGAAAGCCGCTGGCTGCATGATAAAAAGTATATGGATGATAACCTGCTGGTGTGGTACCGCGGTAATAATGGTAAGCCCATGAACAAACTGCGTTTTTATAGCGGATGGAATGAAGATGCAGTGTTTAACCGCTATTTAGTGAATGGAGATAAAAAATTTGTAGTGAATTTATTGCCCGATATGGTGGCTAACTATGAAGCATGGGAGGCTGAACGGAAAGGGGCGGCCGGGTTGTTCTGGCAATATGATGTGAGAGATGCCATGGAAGAGACAATTAGCGGTGGAAGGAAAGAAAAGAATCCAAGGCCTAGTATTAATGGGTACATGTATGGAAATGCTCTAGCATTAGCAGAATTAAACCTGTTGGCAGATAAAAAGGTTGAGGCGGTAAAATATATGGCTGATGCAACTGCGACAAAAGTACTTGTTCAATCAAAACTCTGGAACAGCAATCACAATTTCTTTGAAGTAAGAAAAGAACAAGGCGATACGCTGGCCAATGTAAAAGAAGAAATTGGTTTTATTCCCTGGTATTTTAATATGCCCGACAGTAATTACAGCATTGCATGGAAAAGCTTGATTGATACTAAAACATTTTGTGCACCATTTGGTATAACAACTGCAGACAGAAGCCATCCTGCATTTAGAACACATGGCTGCTGCAAATGTGAATGGGATGGTGCTGTGTGGCCCTTTGCTACTTCACAAACATTAACGGCTATGGCCAACCTGCTGAATAACTACCAACAGGGTTATGTGACAGACAGCAATTACTTTTTTTTACTCAATACCTATGTGGAATCTCAATACTACCGCGGCCGCCCATACATCGGCGAGTACCTGGATGAAAAAACAGGCTACTGGTTAAAAGGCGATGAAGAACGCAGCCGCTATTACAATCACTCTACGTTTAACGATTTAATCATTACCGGCTTGGTTGGATTGCGTCCGAGAGCAGATAATGTGATTGAAGTAAATCCTTTACTGCCTGCCAACCAATGGGATTGGTTTTGTTTGGATAATGTGTTGTATCATGGAAAAATTATCACCATCATTTGGGACAAAGAAGGAACGAAATATAAAAAGGGAAAAGGATTGAGTGTGTGGGTGAATGGAAAGAAAGTGGCGGCAAGTCTGACGTTAGAAAAAGTAACTGGAAAGTTATAGCGTAAAACCGCAAAGGCCCTAAGAAGAACAACGCAAAGGTCGCTAAGGCTTTGTGTACTTAGCGGAACACTTTGCATTCTTTGCGGTTAAAAAAAGATGAATAATGAACAGAACCCTGAAGTGAGTGACACAACGATGCTGCCATGAAAAACTGAAGCTGGTAACAAAAAATATTTAAGCAAATAAATGATTAGGTACTTACGATATTTCTTACTCATAACTTATAACTTATCACTTATAACTGCTTTTGCTCAGCAGACAGAAAAAGTATACCTCTCCGGCACAGGCAGCGATAACACCAAGCAATGGGAGTTTATGTGCACCGGCGGCATGAATGCCAACAAATGGACGACCATTGCAGTGCCTAGTTGCTGGGAATTGCAGGGCTTTGGTAAATACGATTATGGTTTTGCGAAGGATAGTGTACGAGGAAAAGAAAAGGGTTTGTACAAACATACATTCAATGTGCCCACAGCATGGAAAAACAAAGTTGTGAATATTGTTTTTGAAGGGGTGATGACAGATGCTGAAGTAAAAGTGAATGGTAAGTCGGCAGGCGAAATGCACCAGGGTGCTTTTTATGCATTTAAGTATGACATTACAAAGTTGTTGCAATACGGCAAAGAAAATTTACTGGAAGTAACGGTGGCAAAGCATTCAGCCAATGCTTCGGTAAATGAAGCAGAACGCAAAGCAGACTTCTGGATTTTTGGCGGCATATTTAGACCTGTGTTTTTAGAAGTGCTGCCAGAAATTTATTTTAAACAAATTTCTATTGAAGCAAGAGCGGATGGATTTTTTAAAGCATACGCAAATGCTATGCAACCATTAACTAAACTCGATGTTGATGTAAAAGTATTTGATGATAACAATAGAATTATTAAAAAAATCAAAGGCGAAAATGAAAACTCATTTGATTTAACAAATTATTATTTAGTAAATAAAATATCAAATATAAAAACCTGGGCTCCAGAAGCACCAAACCTTTACACAGCTGTATTCACTATTTATCAAAATAAAAAACCAATTCACACGGTCTCCAAAAAATTCGGCTTTCGCACTGTTGAATTGAAACAACGGGATGGTATTTATGTAAACGGTGTAAAGATGAAATTTAAAGGAGTGAACCGTCATTCCTTTCGCCCCGAAACCGGCAGAACCACCAGTAAACAAATAAGTATTGAAGATGTGTTGCTGATGAAGAGCATGAACATGAATGCTGTTCGTATGAGCCACTATCCGCCAGATGACCACTTCTTAGATGTATGCGATTCACTCGGTTTGTTTGTAATGGATGAGCTGGCTGGCTGGCATGGTAACTATGATACAAAAACCGGGACAAAACTGCTGAAAGAAATGATTGACCATGATGCCAACCATCCTTCTGTTATTATGTGGGCAAATGGGAATGAAGGTGGGCATAATGTAGAACTGGATAAATATTTTACTGAGTTTGATTTGCAGCAACGCCCTGTGGTGCATCCCTGGCAATTGTTTAATGGTATGGAAACACAGCATTACCGTGAATACAATTATGGCATTGGTAATTACGAATACGGAAGGGAAATTGTAATGCCCACTGAATTTTTGCATGGCTGGTTCGATGGTGGTAATGGTGCAGGCCTGGAAGATTACTGGGAGAAAATGTGGTACAATCCATTAAGTGCCGGCGGTTTTTTGTGGGACTTTGCAGATAATGCGGTGGTGAGAAAAGATTTGAATGATTCATTGGACACCGACAAGCACAGGGCTGCTGATGGCATTGTTGGTCCGCACCATGAAAAGGAAGGAAGTTATTTTGCCATTAAAGAAATTTGGAGCCCGGTGCATTTTGAACGAAAAGAAATTACAGCTGCTTTTGATGGGAAATTAAATATTGAAAATCGTTATCACTTTACCAATACCAATGAATGCAGTTTTAGCTGGAAGCTGCAACGTTTTGATGTGAGAGGTTCTAAAGAAGAAAGTGGAAAAGCCGTTGCCCCTTCTATTGCACCGGGTGCTAAAGGATCGCTGCAATTGAATTTACCCGCCAACTGGAACGAGTTTAATGTACTTTATGTAACTGCAAAAGATAAATTTCAACAGGAGCTGTTTACATGGAGTTTCCCCATCAGCAGCCCTAAAGAAACAAGTGAAAGAATTGTTGTGAAAGAAGGCAGCAACAAAATTGAAACACCGGTTGCTGATACGAATATGATATTGGTGAATGTGAAAGATGTGTCTCTGATGTTCAATGAATCTACCGGAATACTTGCTACCGTAAAAAATAAAAACGGCATCATTCCTTTTAACAAAGGCCCAATTGTGCAAGAAGGTGTAAATAATTTTAAAGGAATTAAGAAATATAAAGACGGCGATAAATTTATTATTGAATCCGCCTACGATATAAAAGAAAGTTACAACACACTCAAGTGGACGGTGTATCCATCCGGCTGGCTGCAGCTGGAAGTAAATTATTTCCCCGGTACTTATCACACCAATTTTGCAGGCATCAATTTTTCTTTTCCGGAAACTGAAATTAAATCGGTTACCTACATGGGCAACGGCCCTTACCGTGTTTGGAAAAACCGCATGAAGGGCGGGCAGTTTGGTGTGTGGGATAAAAAATACAACAATACAGAAACAGGAGAAGCACCTTGGATTTATCCAGAGTTTAAAGGTTACTACTCCAATTTTTACGGCGGTTATTTCTTTACAAAAAACAATCGCTTTACAGTGGCAACAGAAACGGAAGATTTGTTCCTGCGCCTGTTTACGCCTGCATGGAAAACCGACCAGTGGCATAATTACGAACCACTATTTCCAAACGGTGATATTTCTTTCATGCAGGGCATCCCAAGCATCGGTACCAAAACACAACGCAACGAAACTACCGGCCCCATAGGTTTAAAAAATATTTTTTACGATTATGAGAAAGATAAAAGCCGGGCTTTGAAAATAGTGGTGTGGTTTAATTTCTCAGCAGAATAATTTTTTTATGATACCAGCAGTTGTACATATTTCAACATTGTTGCGTCGCACACTTCAGGGTTTTGTCCGTTATTCAGCAAGTGAAACCGCAAAGACCGCTAAGAAAAATCGCAAAGGACGCAAAGCCTTTGTGCCCTTTGCGAAACACTTTGCGTTCTTTGCGGTTAATTTCTTTGTGTTTGTTAGTGCCTTTGTGGTTAAAGCACAGGCACAGGTTACTATCACTAACCTGCGTTGCGAAATGCTGCAAAACCCTTTAGGCATAGATGTGCAGCAGCCACGCCTTAGCTGGCAACTGGAAAGCAAGCAACGCAATGTTGTGCAGCGGTCTTACCAAATAATAGTGAGCAGCAGTTTGCAAAAACTACAGGCAAATGTTGCCGATGTTTGGAACTCAGGTGTCATTACTTCCTCACAATCTGCACAAGTGTATTATGCAGGCAAAACATTGCAATCAGCCACCACTTACTACTGGAAAGTAAAGTCAATTACCAATAAAGGAACAGTAAACAGTTCTTCAGCTTTTTTCTCCACCGGTTTATTAAACGAAGCCGACTGGAAAGCAAAATGGATTGGCTATGATAAAGCTTCTGCGTGGGACAGTATTACGCAATGGTCAAGATTATCCGCCCGGTATTTAAGAAAAGAATTTCAAAACATATCAGCGGTTAAAAGAGCC
>JANRMC010000292.1:0-15004 GCA_033761915.1 Flavihumibacter sp. | reverse complement strand
CACCGTATGAGTTTGATGATGTGGGTGGATTTATATTTTCAATACCATTGATGCGACAGCAACGTTGAAATGAAATAGTATAACCAGAGGGGTCATCGGGTAACTCAGTGGTTAATTCATAGGTTCTTAACCGGTAACATACGTCTGTGGGTGGGTTGGTTATACAAGGGTTTGAAGTAGGGTCGTAGCTAATGGTGCGGTCGTCTGTAAGACTGGCTACCAGTACAGCTCCAAATTGAGCATTGGTGGCGTTTCTGAAAATTGTAAAGTTGGCAGTGGCGTCTAACTGTTGCCCAGTAGCCTGGCAGTTTACGTATAATAATAATTTTAAGCGATAAGATGATGTGCCAGGTGTGGTTCCGGCGCCCAGATATCTGTAAGACATTTCTCCTCCCCTGATGTGTTCAGCATTAGCAGTAATAAACAAAACACTACCCAATAATATCGCCAGTAATTTCTTCATTCGTTAGTCTTAAACGTAAATACCTTCTAAAAATGATGCCAGAGCCCGGTTTGTTTTAGCGGGTTCTTCTAAAAAACCCATATGTGCCGATGATTGTAAAATATGAATATGGCTCAGCACCGGTAAATGGGTTTGTTGCAAACTATCCTCATAAGGTACTGCATTATCGTGTTTGCCAATAATAAAGAGCACCGGTTTAGCAAAACTTTTTAAAACCCCCGTGCGGTCGGGCCGGGCCATCATAGCTTCATAATAGGCAATTAAAGCCGCCTCACTAAAATAGTTGTATTGCTCAATAAATGCATTTACAAAAGCCCCATTTGCTGTACGAAAATCAGGGGCAAACAGGTTGGGTATGCTTTGCTTTAAAAAGACCGCACTGCCATTGGTACGTATAAACTCAATACCCCGTTGCCGTACCTGTTTCTTTTCAGCCGTATCTGCATAAGCAGTAGAATGCACCAGCCCAATGCCTGCCAGCCATTGCGGGTATTTTTCTGCCAGTGCAAGGGTAATATACCCACCCATAGAATGACCAATTACCACCCACTTGTTGCTGCTGTCTGATTGTTGCAGCAACTGATAAATAATGCCAGCCATGCCTTCAATGCTCATATCATCACTTAATTCAGTTTTGCCACTGCCGGGTAAATGAGGCACAATTACCCGGTGTTTATGCGCCAACAATTTTGCCGTTTCATGCCATACCGTGCCATCTTCTCCAAAACCATGAATGAGTAAAACAGGGTTGCCGCTGCCATAACTACGGTAGTATATTTTTTTAGCATCAATAGTTATAAATGATTCTGTCATTGGTTACCAGCTTTTGTTTTTCAAACCAGCATTTGTTGTGTCACTCACTTCAGCGGCAGTACACACAGCAACACTATTTTATCTGCTTTGTTTTAAAAAGCATAAAACTTCTTAGTAGTAATAAAGCCACCACCGGTATTAAGGCAGTATTTAATTGTTGAGGCAGCCAGTTCCACAACATCAGTAAAAGCCCGTTAATAATTACAACGGCCAGCCAGTAATAGTTTACCCATTGTTTTTTTGAACGCAGGTAAAATACCAACAGCAGGTGTGTGGGTAAAGCCCAAAGCAGGTTTAAGTTATTGCTGCATACCACATGATCGGTGCCCCACCACATAAACAATAACAATAGCCCCAGCAAACCGGTAATGGTAAACAAGATATAATCAAACACCTGCAACAGTTTTTGAAAAGCCGGTATAAAACTGGCCACAGCAATAATAATAAACAAAACACCCAGGTAAATGAACGGCGCCCGGTTGCTGGTTTTTTCTGCAGCGGCAGTGGCAGGCAGTAAAAGCTTTTTATTATTTACTACCGCCTGGTTATTGCTGTAAGCACTGTCAAAACCTTTTAATAAATAATCGGGTAAAAACATGGCTTGCTGGTTGGTAAGCGGTGCATCCAGTTTTGCTCCCAGTAAAATATCAATACCCAGCTTGCTCCAGGGTTGGTGGCCTGCATCTAAATAACCGTGTATCAGGTTGCGGGGTGTGGTGCCGCTATCAGGTAAAATATTTTTATAAGTAATGCCAGGCAGCGCATGTTTAGCAATCATATCTCTCAGGCGGGAAGAACAGTTGTCGTATAAAAAATCGTATTTGTAAAATTTGTTTTCTTCTTTAGCATTTGTTTTTAATGCTTCAAACAATTGTTGTTTTTGTGTGCAGGTCAGTTGCAGGGTTTGTTCTATAATCCCTCTTTGTTCATATTGGTATGCGGCAAAAAAATCAGTGAAATATTCAACCGATACAAAGTAGTTGAGTTTGCCGCGTACAAATTTTGCATAGAAATCGGGGTCGTTAAAATCAAAAGTGCCGTAATTAAAAATAATATCCATGCCGGTACTGTCTTTTACTCTTATGGCCGAGTGGCCAAAGGTGGAATAGAGTTCTGTACCCGGGCTGCAGGTGAGTAAACTTATTTGCAGGTGGCAGCTATCTGTTTGTGCAATGCTGTTTATGAAAATTATACAGGTAGCTAGTAGGCAGAATATTTTTTTCACTGCAATGTTTTAAGGCAAGTTCGGTAAAAAATAAATGCCAAAGACCTGCTTTGGCATTTGCTGAATAAACTAACTAAGGTACAAGTACCGCTGAGGCGGAATGAAGAGCAACTGCTATTCGTTCCTCATAGCGTTGCAGCTAACATGTGCGACGCAACGATGCTGAATAGCAGCACTGCTGCCCGGCACTATAAAATTGTTTTTAAATTACCGGCGGCTATAGTTAGGCGCTTCTTTGGTAATATCAATATCGTGTGCATGGCTTTCTTTCATGCCGGCATTGGTAATTTGTATAAACTGCGCATCGGTTTGCAGGGTATTAATATCTTTAGCACCGCAGTAGCCCATACCGGCACGCAACCCACCTACGTATTGGGTTACCACTTCTTTTAAAGAGCCTTTAAATGCTACGCGGCCTTCAATACCTTCTGGCACCAATTTTTTAATATCGTCTTCCACATCCTGAAAATAGCGGTCGCTGCTGCCCTGGCTCATGGCACCTATAGAACCCATGCCGCGGTATTGTTTAAACTTTCTGCCTTCGTATATAATTGTTTCACCGGGGCTTTCTTCTACGCCGGCAAACACACCACCCATCATTACGGTATCTGCACCGGCGGCCAATGCTTTTACCATATCGCCTGTATAACGGATACCACCATCGGCAATTAAAGGCACGTTTAGTGTTCTTAAAACAGAGGCCGCTTCCATAATGGCTGTTATTTGTGGCACACCAGCACCGGCCACAATACGGGTGGTGCAAATAGAACCTGGGCCAATACCAATTTTAACAGCATCGGCGCCTGCTTCTGCAAGGGCTTTAGCACCAGCGGCTGTACCCACGTTACCGGTTATAACCTGTAATTTTTTAAAATTCTTTTTTACGCTTTTTAATGCATCCATTACTCCTTTGCTATGGCCATGCGCACTATCCAGGCATACCACATCCACACCCATATTTTGTAAGGCATCGGCACGGTCTAATAAATCTTTGGTAATGCCAAGGGCGGCACCCACCAGCAGGCGGCCAAAATTATCTTTTACAGCATTGGGGTAGCTGTTTAGTTGCAGAATATCGCGGTATGTAATTAAGCCGGCCAGTGTGCCGTCTTTTTTTACTACAGGCAATTTTTCAATCTTATACTGTTGTAAAATTTTTTCGGCTTTGGAAAAATTGGTGCCTTCAGGTGCGGTAACTAATTTTTCTTTTGTCATTACCTCACTTACTTTTTTGCGTTTATCGGTTTCAAAACGTAAATCGCGGTTGGTAAGAATGCCCACCAGTTTTTTATTGGCATCTATAATGGGTATGCCGCCAATTTTATTTTCTTTCATCAGGCGGAGTGCATCGCCAATGGTGGCATTTTCTAAAAGTGTAACGGGGTCTATAATTAACCCACTCTCACTTCTTTTTACTTTTCGCACCTGATCGGCCTGTTTTTCTATGCTCATGTTTTTGTGCAGCATACCAATGCCTCCTTCTCTTGCCAGTGCAATAGCCAGGTTAGCTTCAGTTACTGTATCCATGGCTGCAGACAGCATGGGCACATTTAATGTTATATTTTTTGTGAGCTGAGATTTGATACTAACTTCTCTTGGAAGTACCTGTGAGTAGGCAGGTAATAACAGTACATCATCAAATGTAAGTCCTTGTCCAAAAAATTTTTTGCTGAAGTCGATCTTGCGGGAAGCGTTGTTTCTTGTTGCCATGTGCAAAGGTAATGCAATGGGCAAATTTCTTCCAAATGATTTTTTGGCAACTAATGTGTTGGCCTGGCTTTGTTTATTTGTTTTGAGCCAGTTAACACGCCTTGTTTATTATAAAAAAATAATTTTTGTAAATGCCCCTTACTGTTAAATTCCTTCCACTCGCCGGTTTTTTTGCCATTGTTATAATAGCCTTTAAGTGTTATGTTGTTGGTGTCTGTATGCGTCCAAACACCGTGGCGCAGGCCGTTTACATAATAACCAGAGTCTTTTACCAACCCCGCTTCAGTAAAGTTCATATACAAACCATGCTGCAGGCATTTATTAAATACCGGCATATAATCATTGCTGCTGGTATTACTGGTAACTCTTTGCAGCCAGTTAGCAGCAGCATTGGCGGTTGTATGGTTAAATGAATAGCCTGCAGTTAAATAATATTTGGCCAATTGTATATTATGGCTGTAAAGGTTTGTAATGGCATAACTTTTAAACCTGGGGTGGTTGCGTTGTAAATCTCCCCTTACGCGGTGCCATTTATCTGCATGGTAGGTGCGGATATGTTTTAGCTGCCCGTTGCTGTACCACACTTTCCATTGGCCATGAGGCAAGCCGTTTATCAGCTCACCAGCATCGCAGGTGTTGCCATTGGCGTACCAACTGCTCCAACTACCATGAAAACGGTAGTTTTTTACGGTGGCATTGTAATGCAACTGGCCATCTGCTATATATGCATTTATAACGCCCGACTTAGGCAGGCTTTCCACTGATTCTGTACCAAGCCCTGTTTCGGTAACCACTACTTCTTCATCAGTCATCCATCGTTGGGCAGCAGCAGTGGCAGTAACTACCAAAAAAATGGAAAGGCAATACAAGCGTTTCATATATTAACAAGTGTTAGCAAATATACAACGTTTCCATTGTTGCATTAGTTGTGGTGTGCTATATTTTCTTTAAATAATTTTATAGTTTACCACTACAAAACCACCGAACTTTGCCGGCTTACTTACCTCTTGTACTATGGAAAAAAAGAACCGGATTATTTTGCTGCTGCTGGCTTGTTTGAACTTTACGCACATTTTAGATTTTATGATTATGATGCCATTGGGTAATTACCTGATGCCCTACTTTCAGATCTCTCCCCGCCAGTTTTCTTTTTTGGTAGCTTCTTATCCCATCAGTGCATTTGTTAGTGGTTTAGTGGCTGCTTTTTTTGTAGACGGATTTGATCGCAAGAAAATTCTTTTAATTGGCTACACTGGTTTTTTAGTAGGTACTATAGCCTGTGGTTTTGCACCCAGTTTTGAGTTATTATTTGCGGCCCGCACCCTTACAGGTTTGTTTGGTGGCTTAATTGGTGCACAGGTGTTGTCTATTATTTCAGATATTTTTCCGTACGAACAACGTGGTAAGGCCATGGGTGCAGTAATGAGTGCTTTTGCCGTGGCCTCAACCATTGGGGTGCCTTTTGCGTTGTACCTGGCCAACCTGTTTAGCTGGCACGCACCTTTTTTATTAGTGGGTGGGTTGGGTGTGGTTATTGTGCCGTTGCTTGTAAAGTTTGTGCCACCCATGACCAAGCACATTACAGAAAAAAAGCCCGATCAATCGCCTTTTCATTCTTTGCAATTATTACAACAAAACCCGCAGCGCATCTGGGCCCTGATATTTTCTGGCTTAATAATGATGGGGCATTTTATTATCATCCCTTTTATTAATCCGTACATGGAATTTAATAACGGCTACAGCAAAGCTGTAACACCGCTCATCTACCTGGTAGGCGGCATTGCTTCTTTTGTGGCCGCTACTGTTTTGGGGCGTATTGCAGATGCCTACGGAAAATTAAAAGTATTCACCGCCTGCATTTTTATTTCACTGGCATTGGTGCTGGTGTTAACCAATTTGCCGGCTATTGCATTTAGTATTGTGCTGGTGTTTTTTGCAGCCTGGTTTATTGTATCTACCGGCCGTGGCGTTACCGCACAGGCCATGGTAAGTAATGTGGTGCCACCGCAAGAGCGGGGCAGTTTTATGAGCTTTAATAGTTCTATACAGCAGTTAGGTACGGGCATTGCATCGGTGGTGGGTGGTTTAATTATACAAAAGGGTGCCGATGGTAAACTGATACATTATAACTGGCTGGGCTATTTTAGTATTGTGGTATTAAGCATTGCACTTTGGCTGGGCTACACCTTGTTTAAGGGCAGCGATGTAAAGAAGAAAGATTTGGTACCCGGCAGTTAGTTAGTAATAGAGCATTGTTGCGTCGCACACTTGTACAGCAGCAAGTTAATGGACCATGGCATACAGACAATTGCGGTCTATTGAACATTAACTATAGACCATACACCTACTTTAGTACCACCGCTAAAGCGAGGTGACAATAAAATGTTTATTTGTATTGTGTGGCACAAGTGTGCGACGCAAGTAAAGTTTAACCGGAGTTACCACTGCCGGTTTCAAAAAAAAATTTACTCTGTTCTGTTAATGGGTATAAATTGCCCGGCGCCATACCTGCGCTGGCTGTAGTGTATTACAAAAAGTAGTTTGCCTTTTGTATCGTAATATTTCCAGGCACCAGTTTTCCATCCTTTACGGTAAAAACCTATCATACGAATGGTGTTGTTATTGCCCCACTCTTGCCATATGCCGGTGCGCAATCCGTTTTTATTGTAATAGCCAGAATCTTTTAGCAAACCGTTTTCAAAATAATTTTTGTATTCGTTTTCCAGCGAGTTGGCAGTAACCAACTCTCCCAGCAAAACCACATTATTAATTATTATTGGGGCACCATGGTAAGCTGGCCCGTTATAATATGGTTTGGCGGTATAAGTTTTATATTCTTTCAGCTGGCCGCTTTCGTACCAGCTTTTCCAAACGCCCACATGCATATTTCTTGCTGCGGTGCCGCTATCGGCTTTATTGCCATTGGCATGCCATGTTTCTACAATGCCGCTGGTAAAATTTTCATCAAAA
The DNA here is from genome assembly GCA_033761915.1 of Flavihumibacter sp. Classification (GTDB taxonomy): domain Bacteria; phylum Bacteroidota; class Bacteroidia; order Chitinophagales; family Chitinophagaceae; genus JACMLD01. The sequence continues at coordinate 7,823 of JANRMC010000292.1, read as the reverse complement.
TGAGCTCTTAAACGCAGCTTTCCAGAAGAGTCGTAAACCAGTGCGGGGCCTTGTTTATTAGAAAGGTTTTTACGGTATACCACATCGGCCACTTTAACGCCTTTCAGTGTGTATAGGGTAACATTGTATAAATTATCAGCCTTTTTTTTGGGATACCCATAGTAGCGGTGACGGCTTATTTCTGGTTCCAGTTCAAAAAAGCGATTGAAATAAGTTTTATCTGCCAGGCTTTCCTGTGCCTTTGTTTTTAACTGGCAGTGCAGCAGCAATAATAATATGCCTGAAACATACTTCATAACAGCCGTAATGGTTATTATAAATGTAAGCCAATCTGTGCTTACCAAAAAAACGGAATGGCCAGTTCCATAGTGGTGGCAACGGCCTGATTATGGCGGATGGCGGGGGAGAGTGGAAAATCTTCTTCTATTATTTTTTTAATTAGCTTGTCTAAAACGGGGTCAGTGCTTTCTATAAAAATCAGGTTTTCTACTTTGCCCTCTGTTGTTATTGTAAAACTAATGCGGGTGGTGCCCTCACTGGCTATTTTTTTACTTTCTTTTTGCTGCTGTACTTTATAAACAATGTACTGGCTCATTGTAAAAAAAGGGTGTATCAGACTGGCGTTTTTTGAAATGCTGCAGGTAACTCCTGTATATTCTCCGTTCTCGTTATAACATTTTAAATCTGTTACCTGGTTATTACTATACAACTCTTGTGTTGATAATACACCAGAAGGGCGGTACCAATACCAGATACTGTCTGGAGCATCTTTTTTGTAATAACCGGTGGCTAGTGTTTTTCCATTGTCATAGCGGTATATCCAATAGCCTGTTTTATCATTATAATCATATTGGCCAGAATCTTTTAAAATACCGTTGGGGTACCAGGCCATTCCGGTTCCGTGTAATTGGTTGTAAACAAAAGTACCCTCTTGTGCTTTTTGCAGGTTGTTGTGGTAAACCGTAAATGCGCCTTCTCTTACGGTAAGTTCTTTATCGTTATAATTAATTTGTAATAGTAAATTGCCTGTAGGGTAGTAGGCACTCAATTGCCATTGGTTATTTTTTTTTACCGAAAAGCCGCTATACACTGCTTTGTTTTTGGTGGTAAAATTTAACTGTTCATCCAAATATCTTTTTATAGTATCTGTTTGTTGTGCAGTTACAGATACGCCACCAAGTAATAATAGAAATAGAATTGCCTTCATACATTTATTGTATAATACGGTAAACAGGATAGCGCATATAACCGGGCTCTGCGTAGGGTGAGTTTTGATATATAAAGTTTAGTTGAGCAGCGGCGTTTTTAGCAAAAGCAGAATCTTGCTGTTGCTTTTGTTGCAGCATGGTTTTTAGTTCTGGGTGCTGGTTTAAATATGCGTGGGCTGTTTCTTCAAAAACATAGCTGCTGTAACCTTCTTTTTGTCCGAGTATACCATCAAAAAAATTCCAGGCAAAATAACTGTCGTCTGCCTGAGGTTCTAATACTTCAATTAAAAAGCGGTTGGCTTCCTGGTTTAAGGGTATGTATAAATCTCCTTTACGAAAGCTAATGCGTTGTTTGCTGCTGTTTAATTTTACTTCGCTGTTCAGGTGATGTGTTTCAAAGGGGCGTGGTGATGTTTTATAATCTTCTATTTTATACACTTCCACTTCAAAAGTGGTATCAGTTTTTAATAAACTGTATTGTACTTTATTTATCTTAAGCAGGTCAATAACTTTCCACCAGCCTTGTGGCAGTATATAGGCTATGGGTTTTGTTATAGTGGTTTTAGGAGTATAGTAATTGTAGAATTTTATAGGTTTTTCAAACGGCTTTTCCCGGTTATAATACAAACGGGGAAGTCCGGAAACATCACTGGGTTTGCGCCCGGCTTCATAGCCTTTAAATAGTCTTTCAGAAAAACGCGTTCTGTCAAGACTCCAACTAACAGGAAAACTTTCTTGTATGAGCGCCTGCTGTTTACTGCGCTGGCGGATGGTTTTTATTTGTTCGCTGTAACGCGTGGTAAAATTTATAAAGCTCCACATTAGCTGGTAGGTAGCTTCAACTCGCTGTTTGTATGGCTTCAGCATATGTGTTTCCGGCACAAAAGCAAAGCTGTGCCAAAGGGTGGCATAACCACTGCTGTAGCGGGGGCCTTCTAAAAATTCGGGCCAGCCGGTTTCAGGCGTATCGCCAAATGCGTTTACATACGGTATCAGATCGTAGCCTTTTTCTGCCATCAGTTTATAAATGCCGGGTTCAAAAGTTTTATTCATAAACTCTCCCATAACACCGCCCAGCTTACTGTGCTGAGAGGCAATTAAGGTCATTACATGCTGGTAATCGGCACCATTGCTTACATGGTTATCTATAAATACATCGGGGTCGCACAGGTGAAAGATTTCTGCAAATGACCGGGCTTCTTTTGAATCGGATTTAATAAAATCGCGGTTCAGATCCAGATTTTGAGAATTACCTCTGGAGCCTTTTTGTAATGGCCCTTGCTGATCTACCCGGTAAAAGCTGTTTCGGTTTAAGTGACCGCCAATATTATAAACAGGTATTATTGCCAGTACTATATTATCGGGCAGTACCGCTTTGCCTGCAACTATATCTCTTACCAGCAACATGCAGGCATCTATACCATCCGGCTCTCCGGGGTGAATGCCATTATTGATCAGGATAATCCGTTTGTTTTTTTTGCGCTGGCTTTCCAGGTTAAAATCGCGGTCGGCAGCCACCAATACCAGGTGTAAAGGCTGGTTGGCATCGGTGGGGCCCATGGTCAGCATCTTTACTTCAGAGTATTTATCGTCCACCAGTTTCCACCAGTTTATTATTTCGTTATAGGCGGGCGATTCTGTGCCGTTTGTTTTTTCAAATAAAGTGGTAGTGGGTTGTGCCATTATAAAGGCGCTTTGGCATACCAATAAAAAGCAAAAAAAATGTCTCATAGCAATTGAGGTATAATAATAAGTCCTAAATTTATTGTTTCCTGATGTATCGGCAAGCAATTTTAACCTTGCCTTCCCAATTTCTCCGAAGACCAATATTGATCTGCCACATTCTTTATTATTATGAGAAAATTTTTTGCTGCAATTATTGCTGCAGCCCTTATTGTATTGAAAGTGTATGCTCAACCTGTTATTACACCTGCTGGCGGAGAAGGTAAATTGCCGCAGTATTGGGCAGATGCAATGAGTAATGAGCTGCATAACTTAAGTATTACAAAAGCAAAACAAAATATTATCCGTTTGGTAGCGCAGGGCATATTGCCAGATCAACCACCCAGCGATGCTACAGCAGTGGCTTTTGCATGGCCGGTAAAGCAGGCGGCTGGCTATAACGATCCCGGTTTTTATGGCATATCTAATTTTGTAGATCATAATACCGGATACCCTAATCTTATAAGCGATTATAATTGTGGCAACCGCTCTTATGATTTAAGCTCTGGCTACAATCACAAAGGAGTGGATATTTTTACTTTTCCTTTCAGCTGGACAAAAATGGCCAACAACGCCGTGGAAGTAATTGCGGCCGCCAGTGGCACCATCATTTACAAATCTGATGGTAATGCAGATAATAACTGTAGCTTTTGTACCAGCTCCTGCGATTGGAATGCGGTATATATACAACACACTGATGGTTCTGTAGCATTTTACGGGCATTTAAAAAACGGTAGCCTTACCAGTAAAATAGTTGGCCAAACTGTTGTAAGCGGAGAATTTTTGGGGGTGGTGGGCAGTAGTGGTAACAGCACAGGCCCGCATCTGCATTTTGAAGTGTATAGCAATAATAGTTTTACACAGTTAATAGATCCGTATGCAGGAACCTGTAATAGCTTAAATGGTAACACCAGCTGGTGGGCAACACAGCCAGATTATTATCAGCCGCGTATTAATAAATTAATGACGCACAGTGTGCCACCGGTTCCTTTTGGATGCCCGGCTGATGAACAGGTAAATGCCAATACTATTTTCGGCCCTTCCGGTACTGTAAAAACAGCTGTTTATTTAAGCGACCAGCAACCTGGTACCACTTTATACATGCGCTTGTACCAGCCGGGCAATGTTTTATATGCCAACTGGAGTTTTAATCTTACCAGCTACTACAGTTCATCTTACTGGTATTGGAACTGGATGCTGCCTGCCAACCCAACCATGGGCGAATGGCGTTTTGAAACTACTTATAACACGCAAACTGTTTCGCATTCGTTTACGGTTACGTTTCCAACACCTGTTAAGCTAAATTTTTTTACAGCACAAAAAAAAGAAGATGCTGCTTTGCTGGAGTGGAGCGCTAATGACGAAACAGCTTTGGCAGCATATACTATTCAGCGAAGTACCAATAGTAATCAATTTGATGCGATACAAACTATAAAGCCTCTGCTGCAGCCGGTTAATAAGTATAGCTATACAGATGCGCTACCCGATGCACCGGTAATATACTATCGTTTAAAAATGACGGATAAAGACGGTTCAGTAAATTACTCTCCGGTAAAAATCGTGCAGCATTCTAAAGAAGCCAAAATTATGTTACTGGCTAACCCGGTAAAAAATGTATTGGTGTTTTCAGTTCCGGCAGTATTTAACAATGCCACTGCACGGGTGTTTAATAGTATGGGTAAACTTATTAAAACAGTACAATTAAATGCTGGTTATAATCACTTATCGCTGGCAAATGTACCCGATGGCATCTATTATTTACTGGCAGAAAATAATAGTGGTTTATTACCTGTGGTTAAATTTATTAAGGCAAATTAATACAAACCGTAGCCTCAATACTGTTATATAAGCTGAACTGAGCGTAGCAACGATGCTGCCATGCCTGCAAATGCTTGCAAACAAAAATTACTCGTAACGCAACGCCTCTATGGGGTTTAAACGAGATGCTTTAAAGGCCGGGTATAAACCAGCCAGCAGGCCTACGATGGTGCATATGATAATGCCCAATATAATCCACATCCATGGCACAACGAAGCCGGTTTTCATTAACATACTTACCGTGTTGCCTAGTAAGATACCAAATACAATTCCGAAAACTGCCCCCAGCAGGCTAATGATTATTGACTCCAGTAAGAATTGATTTTTTATGTTGCGTTGTTTGCCTCCGATTGCTTTAATTAAACCCACTTCTTTGGTACGTTCTGTAACGGCCACCAGCATAATATTCATTAAACCAATACCAGCACCAAACAGGGTAATAAAACCAATAACACCGGCAGAAAGTGTTAACCAGTTTAATTGTTTTAAAAGCATATCAACAAAGCTGTCGCTTTTATCAATTAAAAAATTGTTTTCTTCGGTGGTGTTTAGTTTGCGTATGCCTCTAAAGGTGGCTTCAGCTTCGCCCATGGCAGCATCTAAAAATTTTATATCGGGTACTTTTATGCCAATAGAAAACGAGGCGTTAGGGTTATTAATAAAAAAGCGGCGTACGGTGTTATAAGAAGTAATAATTGAATTATCCCAGCTAAAACCCAGTGTAGACCCTTTTTCTTCCAGCACCCCAATTACTCTGAAGGGGATATTTTTGATGCGTACCATTTTATCAATCGGGCGTTCTGTGTTTTCTCCAAACAGTTTAACAGCCACATCTTTACCCAGCAGGCATACATTGCGGCCAGAAGTAACATCTAAATTATTAAGATTTCTGCCCGAAGCGAGTTTGTATCCATTCAGGTCTACATAGTTTTCATCTCCGCCGGATATACGAACCGTAGGGTTGGTTTTCTTGTTTTCATACGAAGCCACCCCATTATTAATACCAAAAATTGAAAGACTTACGGCAGCCGGAAATTTAAATAACTCTTTAAAATCTTCTGCCTGCTGTTTGCTGATAGGTTTATTCTGGTTGGATTGTTTTTCCTTGCGTTTCCCTTTCTTTTCTTTCTTGGCGGTTTGGTCCCGCTGCATCCGCCATACCTGCCGGTAGCGTAAACTAAAACCATTGGCCCCCATGGCAGAAAAACTTTCGGTAAATTTTTGGGTCATTGCTTCAATGGCCGTTCTGATGCCAATAAGCGATGCAATACCCAATGCAATTATAGCCACCGTAATACCCGTACGCAGCTTATTGCTGCGTATGGTTCGGTAAGAGATTGAAAATGTATCCAGCAGGTTCATATTTTAAAGGTACGGCAATAGGCTATTACAGGCCGGCCAATTTTATGAGCGGCTTTTATGGTGTTACCAGCAGTGGCAAATGGCCGGGCATCCTTGCGTCGCACCCTTCAGGGGTAGTACAGGGCCGGGCTATTATACAGCCGATTTTGAAGAAGAATAAAAATTCCAGGTAAGCCCTTTAATAAAATTTTTAAGGTGCTCCCATTTGCGTTGCGCCAAAAAACTAAGAATGGCTTTAGGTGTGGCAAAAAGCAGAAAGTAAATATAGAAAACAACCTTTTGAAAGAAGGTGCAATTACGGCGTATATACAATATTCGGTTACGGGTATGGTAATATACTTTCATAGGGTTTTTCTTACCTACCGACATGGACTCTTTATGAAAAATAGTGGCATCTGCCGTATACCAAAGTTTGTATCCGGCTTTTTTAATACGTGCACTCCAGTCCCATTCTTCGTAATACAAAAAGAATTTTTCTGGAAACATGCCAACTTTTTCAGCCACTTCACGTTTCACCATCATGGCACAACCATGTGCCCCCCAGGTTACACCGGGCGTATCGTACTGGCCTTTATCTTCTTCTTTATCCCCAATGGTAGAAGTGCGGCCGGTAAATGGGTTCATTTTATTAAACCCCGCGTACTGAATAATATCAGGATGAAAAAAGTATTTAATTTTTGGGCTGGTTACACCAATGTTTGGTTCATTGTAAAAAGGCAATAGCAGTTTATGAAGCAGGTCGGGGGTTACTTCGGTATCATTATTTACAATAAAGAAGAAATCGCCTTTTGCCTGACGCATACCCCAATTATTACCACCGGCAAAGCCTAAATTTTTGCCAGCTTTCAATAACGTGGTTTTAGGATAATTACCGGCCAAAATTAATGGCGCCGGATCGGTGTCCGACGCCATATCACAAACCAGTATTTCGTAATTAGTGTAATGAAGTTTCTTTGTAGATTCCAGGAACTCGCAGGTAACTTTTTCCTGGTTATAGTTCAATGTAATTATAGATACTAACGGTTCTGCACCGGGCAACATAATAATTTACTTTGGTACGGTATAAAGATAGCAGGAAATAAACTTACACGTTTGATTTTTGAATAAGGGCAGATGGTGTATTTGCCATAATCCATAAATCGTAAGCAAAGCTGTTTTTATTTGCATAAGTAATATCTAATGCAATACGTTCTTCAACAGACATATCATCTTGGCCACGTTTTTTAATTTGCCATAAACCAGTGATACCGGCGGGGGCCATAAAACGCTTTGCCCACTCATCTGTTGTTAAGGTTTCTGCTTCGTACAATGGTAATGGGCGATTGCCTACCAAAGACATGTCGCCACGTAAAACATTAATAAGTTGTGGCAATTCATCTAAGCTGGTATTTCTTAAAAACGCACCCACTTTAGTAATACGGGGGTCGTTGGTTACTTTAAAGAAAACAGGGCCTTTGTTCTCAGCTGCGTTATATTGGTTCAGGTGAGATAGCTGCTCTACTTTTTTGTCAGCGTCAACCTCCATGGTTCTGAACTTTAAGAAGTTAAACACTTTATAACCACGGCCAGCTCTTTTAGAAATATAAAAGATAGGTCCTTTAGATTCTAATTTAACAGCCAATGCTATTAATAAAAATATAGGGCTTGCAATAGCTAAAGCGGTTCCTGAAATAAGAATATCTAGAGTTCTTTTTGCATAGCATTTAGTAAAGC
>JANRMC010000291.1:0-2967 GCA_033761915.1 Flavihumibacter sp. | reverse complement strand
AATAGCAGTAGTGCTTACGGTATTCATCCGTAAAAATTTATATACCTGGCTGCTGGCTGCTGGCAGTTTAGGGTTGGTGTTGGGCACAGGTGTGTTGCTACCCGGCCCGGCGCCAGAAGCCCTGGTAAAAACACAACATATTTATTTTACAGCAGTGCTGGCAGGCGCTGTTTTTTTGGTATTGTATATAAAAAAAATTTACCAGCGGGTTTCTGCAGAAGACAAGCAGATAACTGCATTGTTTGAATATGCCACAGAAGGTATTGTTTTATGTAATGAACAAGGAATTATTTTATTAGCCAACCCTGCCGCAGAAACCATATTTGGTTTTGAAAGAAATGAACTGCAGCAAAAGACTATTGATATTTTATTGCCCGATCGCTTTAAAAGTGGCCATGCCCATTTAAGAGCCGGCTTTGCCAAAAACCCTTCTAACAGAAGTATGGGCCAGGGGCGGGATTTATTTGCCCGGCGAAAAGATGGGTCAGAATTTCCGGTAGAGATAAGCCTTAGCTTTTATAAAGAAAATAAGGCGCTTTTTATTGTAGCCTTTATTGTTGATATTACCCTGCGCAAAGCCGCCGAGCAAAAAACCAAAGAGCAAAAAGAGCAGCTGGAAAAAGTAAGTGCTGCCATAAAAAAACTGAACGGAGAGCTGGAAACAAAAGTGGAGGAACGTACTTTAATATTAAGAGAAACCCTGCACCAGCTGGAGCGTTCTCAGGAAGAACTGAGCGATGCGTTGCAAAAAGAAAAAGAATTGAGTGAAATAAAATCAAGGTTTGTATCCATGGCCTCGCATGAGTTCAGAACTCCGCTCAGCACCATCCTTTCATCTGCCGCTATCATTAATAAATACCCCAAAGAAGAGCAGCAGGAAAACAGGGAAAAGCATATTAATAAAATAAAAGACTCTGTTAAACACCTCAACGATTTGCTGGAAGACTTCCTGTCGCTGGGTAAACTGGAAGATGGAAAAGTAGCCGTAAACAATGGTCTGTTTGACGTAAAAGAAACACTGGAAGACATTACAGATGAATTGAAACCGCTTTTAAAGAAAGGACAACAAATTGCTTTTACTTATACCGGTAATAACACCTTTATAACAGATAAGCGCTTATTAAAAAACATTTTACTAAACTTACTAAGTAATGCCATTAAGTTTTCGCCAGAAGAAACGGCCATTGAATTAACGGCCTTTAATGAAGTCGCTCAATTAAAAATTACCGTGGCAGATAAAGGCATTGGCATTTCTAAAGAAGATCAGGAATACCTCTTCAGCAGTTTTTTCAGGGGTAAAAATGCGATAAATATTCAGGGCACGGGACTTGGCCTGCATATTGTAAAACGCTATGCCGATTTAATAAATGCACAAGTACAAGTGGAAAGTGAAATAGATCGCGGCACTACTTTTCATTTAAAAGTACCAGCAGCCATGGTTTAATGGCAGGGTATTACAGCGCCAGGGTTTTGTGCCATAACAGGGCTTACAAAAGGAATACCCAGGTTTAACCCTCTTAAAATTAAAAGAAGCGCCATCACCATCATTAAATAAGGCATTGCTTTTTTTATAGCGTTTCTTGAAGCAAGATTTATACGCAAACCAAATAATGCCAATGCCAGCATTGCAGGCAAAGTACCTGCACCAAAAGCACCCATAAACACCATACTGTTTAGTACACTGCTGCTGCTAACAGCACCTGCTATTGCAATGTAAACCATACCACAGGGCAACAAACCATTTACCATACCCAAGCCTGCAAAACTTATTAAACTTTGTTTGCCCCAAAAAAAACTCATAGCCTGTTGCAATTGCAGGTGCAGGCTTTGTAACCATTTAGGACTTATATTTTTTTTGAGTAAGAAATAATGCACAGAAAAAAACAACACCACAACCCCGCTTACTACAGAAATACTTTGCTGCAAACCGGCTAAATAAATATAACGGCCGGCATAGCCAAAAATAAAGCCCAGCAATATGTAGGTGGCAATTCGCCCGGCATTGTACAGCAGTATTGCTGCCAGCTTTTTGCTGTAACTGTAATGCTGTACAGGTAATGACAGGGCCAGCGGGCCACACATGCCCACGCAATGAAAGCTGCTTACCAGCCCTAATAATAGCCCTGCTGTAATAGCCTGTAATAACATTGGTTTAGTTTACTGTAAAAGATTGCTGACTGTAATAGGTTTTTCCGTTAGCCTGCCAATTTATTTTTACCAGATAGGTTGCAGGTATTAGTTGCCCGGCATCTATTTGTTGTAAACCATCTGCATTTGTTTTTACATCAAATTGTTTGTCTTTGCGTGCATCTGATGCGCAATAAAAAAGAATAGTGCCGCTAACGCCAGCTCCTTTCATTTCTGCAGGCAATTGAATGCGTATTTGTTTTTGCTGCTGGGTTATTTGTAAAGCAGCCGTTAATGTATTGGCACGGTTGGTACCATCAATTATCTGCTGGTAGTTTAATTCGTCTTTGTAATATTCTTTTGATACCAGGTCGTAATTAGAATGCACGGCTTTATACACCAGTGTAATTATCATGGCGCCAAAAACGGCAAATACTATCAGTAATTTATTACCCCAATTAATTGTCATAACAAATGGTTTTAGTTGTTTACTGGGCCTAAAAAGTTGGTGGTTATTACATCTATTTTTTTATTGCCTTCATAAAGCCCCAGTTTTATGGCTGTTTTACGCTGGCGGATGCTGTTAGCGGGCAATACAATAAAAAAAGAACCAGCCCCCTGCCCTTCTGCGGCCACATTTACATAATGATGTTCTCCTATAATTTCTACTTTTCCATCACGGTCTTCCAGTTTAATAGTCAATGGTACTTCTATAATAGTTTTGTTAGCCACTTTAATATTGTAGAGGTTAGAAATTTCTGTAGTACCCCTTTCCTGGTATAACTGGCCGGGGGTGCGCATAATAGTAGCATCCACATCTTTGCGGGTGGCCAGCAAGCC
>JANRMC010000290.1:0-7122 GCA_033761915.1 Flavihumibacter sp. | reverse complement strand
ATAAAAGTGCTGGAGTATGAACGTGGCTCTGCTGCATTCAGAGAACTGGTGGCACAAAGTAAATATAAAATATGGCCCAACTTTGGCGAGGCTAAAGAAGGGCATATTCTGCTGCAGGATCATGGCAACGAAGTAAGTTTTCGCAGTATAAAAATAAAAGAGCTGAAATAAGTTTCAGCTCTTTTATTTTATTTAAAACTTGCGTTTACATCATATCATGTATATCCCATCCTTTTTCATATTCTCTGCGCCATAGTTTCATGGCCTCTTTGCTGTTGGTAATATGTCCATTTTCCGGGTTGCAGGTTAAAGTTAAACCGGTACGCTGTGCAATATTAGCCAGATGGCAAAGCAGCACACTCTTGTGTCCTTCATCAATGGGCGAGGTAATGGTGGAGTTACCACGTATGCTATCAATAAAATTATTGAAATGAAAGAAATCTAAATTGCCGGTGGCACTAATGGTATTGGTGCCGTCGTTCTGCACAGCAGTTTTTACTTCTTTCACCAGTTTATTATCGGCATCAAAAATTTTATAATCATCGTTGCCATAATTTACCAAAGATCCCTTGTCGCCATAAATAATAAAACCACGGCTGGCACCCTCAACCGGCAGTTTATTGCAACTGCGCCCTTCCCAGGTAATTAATTTATTGCCGCTAAATTCAAAATTAGCCATTTGTGTATCGGGTGTTTGCCAATCGTCTTTAAACGCATAACGCCCGCCCGATGATGTTACCTGTGTGGGATAGTCAACATTTAAAAACCAGCGGCACATATCCAGTTCATGCGTGGCATTGTTACAGGTTTCAGAAGTGCCCCAATGCCAGAACCAATGCCAGTTATAATGCACCAGATTATCTTGATAATCGCGGCGTGGTGCTGGGCCCTGCCACAAATCAAAATCCAATGTAGCGGGCACCGGTATTTTTTTACCAATGCCAATACTTTTACGGTTATTGGCATACCATGTTTTACCATAATATGCATTACCAATAATACCCTCTCTTACTGCTTTAACAGCATTAATTAAGTTGGGCATAGAGCGGCGCTGGTTGCCCATTTGTATTAATTGTTTCGGATATTTTTTCATAGCCTGCACCAACAATTCTCCTTCATAGGCATTGTGGCCGCAGGGCTTTTCTACATACACATGCTTGCCGTGCGATACACCCAGCAAGGTAGCCGGCGCATGCCAATGGTCTGGTGTGGCTACCAGCAATGCATCAAAATCTTTTTGTTTTACCAGCTCACGAATGTCTTTTACAACTTTTGGTTTGCGTGCCGCATTGGCAAAAGGTTTTAACCCATTAGCAATGGCACTTTCTTCCACATCGCAGAGGTAGGCAATTTCTACATTGGCCAATGTAGAAAAACATTGCGCCAGGTAAGCGCCTCTTGAGTTTACACCCATTACGCCCAACACCACTTTATTGCTGGGTGCATTTTTACCAAATATGGGAAAGTTTAAAATGCTGACGCCCGCTGTTGCCAGCGATGTGTTTTTAAGAAATTTTCTTCGGTTCATAGAAGCATTCGTTTATTGTGTTTTATTTTTTGTAACCAGCTTTTGTAACTCCGGTTGGGCATCGTTGCGTCGCACACTTCAGCATTTGAGATTTGATATTTCTGGTTTGAAATCTCAAATCTCAAATCAGAAATGCCAATGTTGAAGTGTGCGACGCAACGATGATGCTATGAAAAACTGCGGCTGGTAACAAAAAATTAAAAAAGAGTTTGTATACCGTACGCTAATTTTTGCTCGTGTTCTAATAACCATTTTTTGCGCCATAGTCCGCCGGCATAGCCCACTAAATCCTGATTGCTGCCAATAACCCGGTGGCAGGGCACAATGATGCCAATTTTATTTTTACCATTGGTAGATGCTGCGGCGCGGATGGCTTTTACATCTCCGATGCGTTTTGAAAGATCTAAGTAAGAAATAGTTTTACCAAAGGGAATATGCAATAACTCGCCCCATACTTTTTGCTGAAAATCGGTGCCGGGTTGCTGCAGCGGCACGGTAAAATCTTTACGGTCTCCGTTAAAATATTCTATCAGCTGGTTAATGCATTGCTGTAATACCTTGGGGCGTTGTGCCACAGGTGTTGCTTCTCCTGCCACTTCATCTTCGTGTAAAAAATGTACTTCGTTAACAGCAGCATCATTACTGCTGATGCGTATGGCACCCAGTGGAGAAGTATAATAAGCAGTGTATTGGTTACTCATGTATCAGCCAATTTTCATTCCGTTGGTTACCGGTTGTTGCGGTTGCAATAAAATTACTTCTTTGTTTTCATTATACACACCCAGTATCAGGCATTGACTGAAAAAATTAGCTATTTGCCGGGGCGGAAAATTAACCACGGCCACCACCTGCCGGCCCACCAATTCTTCTTTTTTGTAATGAGTGGTTATTTGTGCCGATGATTGCATGGTGCCCAGTATTCCGAAATCAATTTTTAATTGATATGCGGGCTTTTTTGCTTTTGGAAAATCACTAACTTCCAGTATGGTTCCAACTCTTATGTCAACCTTTTCAAAGTCCTCCCAACTAATAAGCATTGTATAAACTTTAAATTAAAAATAAACAATTATGAAACGCAGCGCTACCGCTATCTGGAACGGTTCTGGAAAAGAAGGAAATGGCAACCTTACCACTCAAAGTAAAGTATTAAGCAGTACTTCTTATGATTTTAAATCTCGTTTTGAAGATGGCACTTATACCAACCCTGAAGAATTAATTGCTGCCGCTCATGCCGGTTGTTTTGCCATGAAGCTGAGTTTTGTATTAGGTGCAGCAGGTTTTACCCCGGCTCAGTTAGAAGCTACATCCACCATTACTTTAGAAGCAGGTGTAATTACTTCATCGCATATTGTATTAAAGGCCAGTGTACCCGGCATCAGCGCCGATCAGTTTATCGAGTGTGCGGCCGATGCCAAAGCCAATTGCCCCGTAAGCAAAGCACTGAATATGGAAATAAGTCTGGATGCACAATTGGTGTAACAGGCAGTTGTTACTAAACTCCACACATAAAACCATCTTATTGCTATGAACAAAAGAAAGCTTGCTGATAAAACAGCCCGCAGAAGTTTTATTAAAAATACTTCTTTGGCAGCTGCAGGATTTTTTATTGTACCCCGCCATGTATTGGGCCGTGGCTTTATTGCCCCCAGCGATAAATTAAATATTGCTGCTATTGGCGCCGGCGGCAAAGGAGACTTTAATATTAAGCAGGCCTTTAATAATGGCGCTGAAAATATTGTGGCCCTTTGCGATGTGGATGACCGCATGAGTGCCAATAACCGTAAAAAACACGATAAGGCTGTTTATTACAAAGACTATCGGGTAATGCTGGAGAAGGAAGCTAAAAACATTGATGCGGTTATTGTAAGCACGCCCGACCATATGCACGGTGTGCAGGCGCTTGCCTGCATGCAGCTGGGCAAGCATGTGTATGTAGAAAAACCATTAACACATGATATAGCAGAGGCCAGAATATTAACGCAGGCGGCACACAAATACAAAGTGGTTACACAAATGGGTAACCAGGGCAGCAGTGGCGATGATACCCGTAAGGTAGAAACATGGATACAGGAAGGTGTAATTGGCCAAGTGCATACCGTGCATGTATGGACCAACCGCCCCACCTGGCCACAAAGCATACCCACACCCAAAGGCAGTTTTGCCGTGCCGGCAGAATTAGATTGGGATTTGTGGCTGGGCACCGCCCCCTTCAGAGATTTTAACCCGGCCTATGTGCCAGCCATCTGGCGCGGCTGGGTAGATTTTGGTACGGGTTCGCTGGGCGATATGGGTTGTCATTTTATTGATGTGCCTTTCAGAGCTTTAAAATTGGGCTACCCCACAGCGGTAGAATGCAGCGTTACCCGCAGCTATACCGGCTTCTTTCAGGAAGTGTTTTATACAGACAGCTATCCCTCTTCTTCAAAAATTCATATACAGTTTCCGCAGCGGGGTAATTTAAAACCCGTGGAAATGATTTGGTATGATGGTGGCATTACACCTAAAAGACCCGATGAATTATTGCCCGATGAAGCCATGGCAGAGTGGGATGGGGGAATGATATTTGAAGGCAGCAAAGGAAAAATTATGGCGGGCCTCTTTGGCCGCAACGCCACCTTACTACCCACGGCAAAAATGAAAACAGCAAAACTGCCAGCTCCTAAACAGGCCTTGGTGCCGGGCAGTTGGGATGGGCATCAGCAGCAATGGGTACAGGCCTGTAAAAAAGGGTATGGCACATTTACCAGTTCTAATTTTGATATTGCCGGTCCATTAACAGAAACTGTTTTAATGGGCAATCTGGCCGTGCGCAGTTTCTTTTATAAAGAGGGCAATAACTTTCCCGGACGTAAAAAATTATTATGGAACGGACAGGATATGCGCATTACCAATTTTGATGTGGCCAACCAGTTTGTAAAAAGAAATTACAGGGGTAGTTACAGTATGAATTTATAATGAAGAATTAATAATTAATAACACGCAACCAAAACTAAAACCATTTAAACGTTTGCTGAATGAAAAATAAACAGCTGCAAAAAAGCAGGAGAAATTTTATACGCAACAGCACTGTTACCGCCGCTGGCTTCTTTATTGTGCCGCGCCATGTATTGGGCCGTGGCTTTATTGCCCCCAGCGATAAATTAAATATTGCCGGCATAGGCGTGGGTGGCAAGGGCAGCAGCGATTTGATGGAGTTTGCCAAAAGCCCCAAAGTAAATATTGTAGCGCTTTGCGATGTGGACGATCGGCAGGCAAAAGGCAGCGTAAAGCAATTTTCTAAAGCCACTTATTACAAAGACTTCCGTGAAATGCTGGAGAAAGAAAAAAATAATATTGACGCCTGCAGCATTTCAACACCCGATAACACGCATGCCGTGGCAACACTTGCCGCCATGCAATTGGGCAAACATGTATACACACAAAAACCGTTAACGCACGATATTTATGAGGCACGCATATTAACACAAGCAGCCAAAAAATATAAAGTGGTAACACAAATGGGCAACCAGGGTGGCAGTGGCGATGGGGTACGAAGAACAAAAGAACTGATTGACGCCGGAATGATTGGCGATGTAACCCGAGTAGATTGCTGGACCAACCGCCCCGTATGGCCACAAGGCATACCCACCCCCACCGGTAAGTTTGATGTGCCCACCGAATTGAATTGGGATTTATGGATTGGCCCTGCTAAAATGATTGACTTTAACCCCGCTTACCTGCCATTTAACTGGCGTGGCTGGTGGGCTTTTGGTACCGGTGCGCTGGGCGATATGGCCTGCCATATTATGGACCCCGTGTTTCGTTGCCTGCCTATAGATTACCCAACCGATGTGGAAGCCAGTGTGGCCACTATGTGGAAGGAGATGTGGAATGATACCCAAAACACCGATGCCTGTCCGGCTTCTTCCATCATTCATTTAACCTATCCTAAAAAAACAGGGAAGGGCACTATAAAAGTAAGCTGGTACGATGGAGGTTTATTACCCCAGCGGCCCGATGAATTATTGCCCGATGAAAAAATGGGCAACTGGGATGGTGGTGTATTGTTTACCGGCACCAAAGGAAAATTAATGGCCGATTGCTATGGTGCCAACCCACGGCTGTTACCCACCGTTAGAATGAAAGAAAAATTACCGGCACCCACCATAGCACGTGTACCCGAAGGTCATTATGTGCAATGGGTAAATGCCTGCATAGCTGGTTATGGCAAAGGCGTAACCAGCAGCCCCTTTGAGTTTGCAGGGCCGTTTACAGAAAGTATTTTAATAGGCAACCTGGCCATACGCAGTTTTTTAATGAAGAACCCCAACCTGAAAGGATGGGATGATAAATACCTGGGCCGCAAAAAACTGTTATGGGATGCAAAGAATATGAAGATTACCAATTTTGATGAAGCCAACCAGTTTGTAAAGCGGGAATACCGCGATGGCTGGAATCTGAGTTTATAAGTAAACCAATAAATAAATATAATAGCCACGCCGCAAGCGTGGCTATTTTTTTGTGTAACCAGCAGCGGTCTTTCATGGCGGCATCGTTGCGTCGCACAGTTGGGCAGCAATAATATGCTATACACAAGGTGCCAGTTTTTTAACAGTATTGTGGATATAATGTGTTTGATTAGGTTTTAGCTAATGAATATTTTGCTGCAAAACTTTACTTATGAATCTTACTTATTTATTGGGTGCCGGTGCCAGTGCAAATGCATTGCCTTTAATAATGAATATGAATGAAAGAATGCAGAAGTTTGTTGATCATCTTGACAAATTTAATTTGTTAGATGAAAATAAATTACAGCAATTATCTCAACTATTAGATAAAATTAAAGGACATTATACGAGTGATACGTATGCTAAAAAACTACATTTAATGAAGGAAGATGATTCTTTGTTAAATGCTTTTATGGCCGCTTATTTTTCTTACGAGCAAATGCAAAAAGATCTGAAAAGTGCATTTTATTCAAATAACCATTTGTCTCAATTGAGGACAGAAGATGTAGCTATTTATGAAAAAATTGGAAAGCAAATTGATTACAGATACGATGCATTTTTGGCAACTCTGCTTATAAGAGAAACAGACGGTAGTCTTGTTCTACCAGCAAATATTAATATAATTTCCTGGAATTATGATCTTCAATTTGAGCTTGCATACTTGAATTTTATGAAGAGTCGATCTTTAACAGATGCGCAAAGAAAATTGAAAATAAGCTTATCCGTTAAAACGCAAAAAGAAAAGGCTAATGGTTGGAGAAATTTGCACAGTAATAAGATTGTCAAATTAAATGGGTCTGCCAGTTTTTTCAAAAAAGGTAATGAAGTGGATGTATTAAATTTAGATACATCCTTGGAGTATGAAAATTTTCAATTTAATCAAATGACCGCCCAAAAGCTATTGGATATGATGATATGCAAAAAAGATGAGTATGATACCAATATAAAATTTTCTTGGAAGAATGATATCGATACACGTACAGTAAGAAACGATGCAAAACAAATATTAAGTAAAACCGACATTTTGGTTGTTATAGGATACTCGTTTCCTTATTTCAATAGAGAAGTTGATAGAGATATATTTTCAAATGCAGACGACAAGATAAA